>CAVLCU010000028.1:4439-20557 GCA_963661545.1 Lachnospiraceae bacterium
GTTATCGTGATACCGGCCTTGAATCCGGGAAAAGAACTGAAAGACTATGTTGCAGAATTGATCCGTCAGGGAATCAGCCGGATCCTGGTGGTAGATGATGGCAGCGACCCTGCCTACAAGCCCCTTTTTCAGGAACTGACCCAATTCGAGGAATGCACCCTCTATACCCACCGGCAAAACCTGGGCAAGGGGCGGGCTTTGAAAAATGCCATGGCCCTGTATCAGGAAATGAACCTGGCTCAATCCTATAATGGGGTGATCACAGTAGATGCCGATGGCCAGCATGCCGTCCGGGACGTCCTGCGCATCTCAGAAAGGATGAATCAGGTAACGGATCAGCTGGTTCTGGGGGAACGTGCCTTCGACAAGGAAACGCCCCTGCGCAGCCGTTTCGGCAACTCCTGCACCCGTACCCTCTTTCGCCTTCTCTACGGCAGGAAGATCCATGATACCCAGACAGGCCTTCGGGGCATTCCCAATGCCCTGCTTCCGATCTTCACCCAGCTGGAGGGAGACCGCTACGAGTATGAGATGCAGATGCTGATTACCTGCAGTCTAAAACGCATCGGGATCACCAGCGTCTCCATCGAAACCATCTACCTGGACAACAATGCCTCCTCCCATTTTCATCCCATCCGGGATTCCTTTCGGATCTATCGGCTCTTGTTCGGGAGTTTCTTCCGTTTTATCTTCTCCTCCCTCTCCTCCTTCCTCATAGACATTAGCCTCTTCCAGATTCTGGTGCTTCTGACCCATTCCCACTGGAAGAACTATATTCTGATCTCCACAGCGGGAGCGCGAATCTGCTCCTCCCTCTATAACTTCCTGGTCAATAAGAAGCTGGTCTTCCGCAGTCAGGGAGGGCTAGCCTCCACCCTGGTAAAATACTACCTCCTCTGCCTCATCCAGCTGTTCTTGTCCGCTCTGGGAGTTAGCTGGATCCATAGCATTCTGCCCATCAGCGAAGCCCTCATCAAGGTGGTGGTGGATACCCTCCTTTTCCTCTTTAGCTATCGCATCCAGCGAAATCATATTTTCCCACAATAAAAAATGGTTTGGGTGTCAAAACACCCAAACCTGTGGTTACACGGATTATTTCGCGCGATTTCATTGATTTTATCTCCGAAATCGCATATAATAAAAATAATCCAGGGGGAAAGGAGGCGTTAATTATGATTGTTACTGCGACTGAATTTAAGACCAACTTTGGCAAGTATCTGGACCTGATTACCCAGGAGGACATCTTTATCACACGCAATGGAAAGACGGTTGCGAAGGTTGTGAACCCGCATATTTCCGCCGTAGATTCCCTTCGCGGAATGCTGAAGGACGTGCCTTCTGACATTGACCTGGATTCTTTACGAGAGGAGCGGTTGTCAAAATATGAAGATCATGTGTGATACCAACATTATCGTTGACGTACTGCTGGAAAGGGAACCTTTCGCAGAAGATTCCTGCAAGGTTCTAAGCCTTTGTGAAGAACACAAAATTGACGGTTTTGTTTCCGCTTCTTCCATTACCGATATCTACTATCTGGTCAGGAAATACACACACAGCACCGACCTCGCATATAAGGCGGTGGGGAAGATGCTGGAAATCGTCAAGGTATGCAGTGTTACTAACAAGGATATCCTCACTGCATTCCAAAGAAGAGCAAGGGACTTCGAAGACTGCCTCGTGGCTACCTGCGCCAAATCCATCCGCTGTGATTATATCGTCACCCGCAATAAAAAGGATTTTGAGGAATTTGATATTCCGCTCCTTACCCCTGTGGAACTTCTGAATCAGCTTTCGTAACCCCCAGCGCATCCGAGTAACCCGGATGCGTTTTTTAATCTTTCTCCTGCTTTCTCCAATAGGAGGGGTTCATGGTGCATCTGGCCACCAGCCATCCGGGCAGTCTGCGATAGCGTTTGCCCAGAAAATAGCCTGCGTATTTGCAGGCGCTTTGCCAAAAGAGGGGAAATAAAAGCCAGGGACGGCCCTGGCGGCAGACCGATCGGGCGGTCTGCTTCACCAGGCGAATGCCCTCCCCTTCCGAGGGAAGGGATGCGAAGAGCTCCGGATAGTCAGCCTGAGAAACCGCCAGGTCAAAGTTGCGGTGGAATTGCTGACCACCGGAATAATTATGGGAATGCACCACCAGGGCATCCGCCACATAGGCGATTCCATATCCGGCCTCAATAAGCCTGCCTGCATAGATCATGTCCTCATTGAAGATGGCAGGCCGGGGAAAGCCCCCCAGCTCCACATAGGTCTTCCGATCATAGGCAGCACAGACATTGGAGCAGAAAAAGGTCTTAATCCCCATCTGAGGAAGATCCTCCTTCCTCTTGATGCGGCTGAGGGGAGGATAATTAAAGTCCCTGGTAAGCCCCTCCAGCAGGGAGCAGTCCGGGCGAGGCAGCTGGCGGGCATAGGCGGCCTGGATTCCTTCCCCCTCCAAAGCTTCCACCAGCTTCCCCACCAGGCGGTTATCCGCCGGAAGGGCATCCTGGGTCATAAAGATCAGGATCTCCGAGGAGGACTCCTCCGCCATCTGGTGGCGGGTTCCCCCATGGTCAAAGTCCTCCCGGGGGATATGAGTCACCCGGCAGTTGGGATAGGCCTGGGTCAGGCCGGAATTCCAATAGTTCTCTTCTGTATTCACAATCCGCACCTGATGGACGGGATAAAGCTGTTCAGCCAGGCACCGGAGCAGCTGTTCCAGCTCCGGGCCTGGCCGATAGGTGGGAATGCATATATCTACACTTCTGATTCTCTTCATGCCAAAACCTCATGACCAGCCTTGGGGGGCATCTCTGTCAATATCCCTCCGCTGCTGCCGCTGCCGCCGCCTGATCCTCCGCATCCTGAGCCTCCTGGGACCAGCCGGGGATGGTGGCGCCGTCATTGACACTGAGGGCGGTCTCAATATAGGTGTCATCATAGCCACAGACTGAGGTAATCTGATTGCTATACTCTAAAACGGTAGCGGAAGGGCTATATTCCGTATCCGGGAAGAGGAACTGATGCAGCCGGGTTACATTATAAGCCAGGGTAACCGGCAGAACACAGTCGGTCCCGGTCAGATAGCTGTTCTCCTGCAGATGGGCAAAGGGGAAGCCGGTCTGGTCCTCCTGGGACATGGTATAGGACAAAAGAGGCTGGAGCATGGACAAAAGCTTCATATTGTCCAGATTGGTGGTTACCAAAGGCAGGACCGAATTCAAAACCGCATCCAAGGTTCCCAGATCCATGGTCTTGGCCTTCTCCATCAATTTGGTCAGCACCAGTCTCTGACGACTGGCACGACGGAAATCATAACCTGCCGTATAACGGATTCTGGCATAGGACACCGCCTGGGTTCCGTTCAGATGAAAGGTTCTGGTCATAGCGCCGTCAAACTCTTCCGCTGAGGGTACCTCAACCGCCTGATATTCCACTCCACAGGCTGCGGAGGTCTCCACATTATAATTATTCATGTGGATCAATTCTTCCCGGGTCATCTCAATATCCAGTCCCCCCAGAAGCTCTATGGTAGTAGCCAGAGCCGAGAAATTCACGGTGGCATATTGGGTGATATTCAGATCCAGGTTCAGATTCAGCATAGAGAGAAACTGCTCCGGTCCCCCATAGTTGTAGGCCGCATTGGCCTTGGTATAGTAGTTGGGATTCCCGTAATAGTCATTGCCTACATTCAGATAGGTATCCCGGTAGACCGAAACCAGCTTAATGGTCTTCTCATTGTGATTGATGCAGGCAATGATCATGGTATCACTGTTCTTGCCTGACATCTCATCTCTGCTATCCAGCCCCACCAGGGCAATCATATCCACTCCCGTGAGGGTGGAAACCGACTCCGCCGTCTGGGTGGCATCCGCCGCCCGGTCTCCGGCGGCTACCTGACCGGCATTCACCTCATCTGCCGTAAAGAGACGATCCTGATCCAGTTCCTGGTGGTTGACCAGGGAGAACTTGTGGGCTGCCCATACCGTCACAAACAAAACCATAGACAGGAGCAATAAGACAACAAGCTCTACGATAAACAGAATCTTCCTTCTGCGTCTTTTCTTTTTCTTATCCTTTGACATCTGAAATTCCCTCTGTCACCTTTTGTAAAACTCATTCCCGGCGGCTACCCCGCACCTATGTGGTTCATCATACTACATTTTTCCCAAAAGGGCAAGAAAAACATCCCCGGGCGTCACAAGATGACGCACCGGGGATGCTGATGCCTCAGAAAGCCTTGCCTCCTACTCCTGCTGGGCTTCCGCTGTGGGATCCCAGACGGGGATCTCCGCATTGTCCTCATTGGACTGGGCCAGTTCAATGGAATCCTCTCCATAGCCGCAGATGGCTGTGATGGTGGCACTGTAGGACTGAACCGTCTCTGAGGGACTATATTCCGTATCCGGAAAGAGGAATTGGTGGAGCAAGATGGCATTGTACTCCAGCGTAACCGGCAGGACACAATCCTCCCCGGTCAGGTCTCCCGTATCCTCCAGGTGGGTGAAGGGGAAACCGGTCTGTCCCGCAAAGGTATAGCCCAGCACCGGCTGAATCATGGAAATCAGCCGGCTGTTATCCATGTTGGTGGTAAGCTGGGGAAATACCTGATCCATGATGGAATTCAAAGTTCCCAGGTCGGCTGTCTTAGCCTTCTCCATGATCTTCTCCAGCACCAGCCTTTGACGGGAGGTGCGCCGGAAGTCATTGCCGGCTGTCTTACGGATCCGGGCATAAGAGACTGCCTGGCTGCCGTTGAGATGAAAGGTTAAGGTCATGGCTCCGTCGAATTCCTCAGCAGAGGGATAGGCTAATTCTTCATATTCCAGACCACAGGCCGCTGAGGTCTCCACATTATAATTATTCAGGTGGATGACCTCCTCCCGGGTCATATCAATGTCCAGGCCTCCCAAGGCTTGCACAACATCCGACAGGGCTTTGAAGTTCACGGTCATATATTCCGTGATATTCAGGTCAAAATTCAGGTTCAGCATGGACAGGAACTGGGTAGCTCCTCCATAGTTGTAAGCCGCATTGGCCTTGGTATAGCATTCCGGGGTTCCGTCATAATCCTCACCGATATTCAGATAGGTATCCCGGTAGAGAGAAGCCAGACGAATGGTCTTGTTGGTATGGTCGATGCAGGCGATAATCATGGTATCGCTGTTCTCTCCCTCCATCTCATCCCGGCTGTCAATTCCCACCAGGGCGATCAGCTCCACCCCGGACAGGCCGCTATCCGTCTGTCCCTGGTCGTCACTGCCGGAACTGCTGCTGTTGGCATTCACCTGATCTGCCGTCTTCAGCTTGTCCTGGTCCAATTCCTCATGGTTGATGAGAGAAAACTTATGGGTAGCCCAGATGGCTACGACCAAGACCAGGGATAGAAGAACCAGCACCAGAATCTCAATGGTAAATAGGATCTTCTTACGCCTCTGTCTCTTCCGTCTTCTTTCTCTTCGTCTGCTTTCATAACTCATATCTGTATTCCTCTACAATGCTTCCTGCGTCAACAGGCTTCGTCAATAGGCATTTTTGTTGACGAAGCCGCGAAATACGGTGAGAAACAAAATCTTGATATCCAGTCCCACCGACCAATTCTCGATATAATATAGGTCGCAGTCAATCCTCTTGCGGATGGAGGTATTGCCCCTTAGGCCATTGACCTGAGCCCAGCCGGTCATGCCGGGGCGTACCTGATGCTTGACCATATAACGGGGAATCTCCTCCCGGAACTTCTCCACGAAAAAGGGGCGTTCCGGCCTGGGGCCCACCAGACTCATGTCCCCCCTCAAGACATTAAAGAGCTGGGGAAGCTCATCTATGCTGGTCTTGCGCATGAACTTTCCAAAGTTCGTCACCCGGGGATCATTCTTCACCGTCCAGGCCTTCTTCTCCTCTTCCGCCTTCTGAAGCTCCATGGAGCGGAACTTGTACATCTCAAAGCTTCGATTATGAAGGCCTACCCTGGTCTGCCGGTAGATCAAAGGACCCGGGGAAGACAGCTTGACACCGATAACAGCCACCAGCATAACCGGGGAAAAGAGGACAATGCACAGGAGGGAGCCCACAATATCCATCAGGCGCTTTACCATGGCATTGAAGGTATTGTTCAGAGGTACATAGCGGATATTGACCACGGGCAGACCCACCAGATCCTCGGTATAGGGCTTGGTAGGAATGATATTGTGGTAATCCGGAATGAACTTGGTATGGACCCCTGACTTCTCGCACAGGGCTACAATCTCCTCCAGCCGATAATATTCATTCAGACCCAGGGTAATGGCAATCTCATCCAGGTGATTCTGGGGCAGGATAACCAGAAGGTTCCCGATCCTTCCCAGCACCTTCACCCCTCGATAGGTCGTTCCGGCCGCCACATGGTCATCCAGAATGCCCCTTACGGTATATCCCCACTCAGGAAAAGCAAGAATCCGGTCGATATACTCCTCCGCTGCCCGGCTGTAGCCCACCAGGAGGATCTGCTTCTGGTTCAGCCCCTTCCGGCGGATATCCTTGAGCACAGACCGGATCACATTGCGAACGGTTACCTCCAGAACCACATGAAGCCCATAGAAGATAAAGAGGACACTTCTGGCGAAATGGGGCTGCTTCATCATATACAGGGTCAGGATGATACTCAAAAGGCCGATGGTATCGGCCTTTAATATATTGGCCAGCTCCAGCCGTCTCCCCTGGACACGGATGGGGACATAAAGACCAAATCCGTGATAGAGGAGGAGGTAGAGCGGGATAATCCCTATCAGGAAGAGCATATAGAATTCCATGGGCAGGGACCGAATAGGAATTCCAAACAGAGTCGTGCGGAACCGCAGCAGCCATGCCAGCACATAGGCCAGGGCAATGACAAAGGCATCGATGATGACGTTCATGCGGCTAAAATACTTCTGATTGTCATTAATCATAGGAATGTCACCTTTCTCATCTCCCTATCATACAATACTTTATCGGCAGGTGCAAGCGCAAAGACCCGGGAAAGGGCTGACAGTTCGAAATTTTAAGACTTATTTTATGATTAAACGTCCATAGGATTGTCATAGGACACGGCGAAAGATATTTACCCAGAGCTCCAGTTGGATGCGGCAATAGTGCCCCAGATTTTCCCAGCGAAATCTCACCTTCTTGGATCGATTCTCCGGCCGGCGGGTCATCCGAAAGCCCTGCTTCAATCCCTGGGCATAGAGCTTGCCATATCCCCGGGCTGCGAAGAAGAGGAGCTTGATGCCAAAGCCAGGCAAAAGGAGGGGAAGGTTCAGGATCCACTGAAGGAGGGGCATGTTTTTCCAGATAAGATAGACGTTGTTGCGGGAGGAGTGGCTGATCTTGAATGCATTGTAACGGGACAGGCTGGTTCCGCTCCCCACATGATAGACCTTGGCCTGGGGCAGATACCAGTTCTCATATCCGGCAATTCTGGCTCGATAGCCCAGATCCAGATCCTCCAGATAGGCAAAATGAGCCTCATCCAGCAGGCCGGTCTGCCGCAAATATTGGGTCCGGTAGATGGCAGCTCCGGCACAGGCGGCAAAGATAAGACCTTCCCTGGGGTAGCGGCTTGGGGACCGTCCCTGTCCCCGGGCGAAGGCCCAGCCCAGGGCATTATAGAAATCCCCGGCTCCGTCCAGGCGGCTGTGGTCATGGAACTGTATCATCTGGGCTGCGCAGGAAAAGGCTCTGGGATGAGCCTTTATGCCTGTCAGCAGCTGGGCTGCGAAATCCGGCAATACCTGGGTATCATTGTTTAACAGGATCACATAGGGAGTTTTAGCCAGAAGAATCCCCTCATTGACCGCCTTGCAAAAGCCATAATTCTCCGGCAGGGAGACCAGCCTGACCCAGGGATATCGGTCACGAACCAGCTCCAGACTGCCATCGGTGGAGCCATTGTCCACCAGAAGAACCGGAAGCTCTCCCAGGGTCTGAGCCCGGAGGGCGTCCAGACAGGTCTCCAGGTAGGCCTTTCCATTATAGTTGGGAATAATGACAGATACTTCCTGCATGTTCCTCTCCTTGTCTACATTGGTCTCAGAGAATAATTCCACTTGCTAAGGGTCAGGTTGGGATTATAACAGGGATCCCCCTTCTTCAGGAAGTCCTCCCAGCGGGTGCGCATGAATTCGATCTCCCCCTGGAAACGGCGAACCTTTTCCTTGCTGTCCTCCGTCCCCCGGGATTTGGATTCATAATGGATGAGCTCCGCATAAGGATTATAAACCACCAGATAGCCTGCCTGGCCGGTTCGCAGACAGAGATCCACATCATTGAAGGCTACCGTCAGTTTCTCCTCAAAGCCCCCCAGTTCCTCAAAGACCCTTCTTTTCATCATCATACAGGCAGCTGTCACCGCACTGTAGTCCAGCTGAAGGGAAGCCTTGTGGAGGTAACCGCTGCGGTTGCCTGGCATATTCAGGAAGGCATGACCTGCCACCCCGCCCAGGCCCACAATCACACCGGCATGCTGGATGGTATGATCCGGGTAATAGAGCTTACTGCCCACAATGCCCACCTCCGGCCGCTGGCAATTGCCCAAAAGCTCCTCCATCCAATCGGGAGTAATCACCTCAATATCATTGTTCAGGAAGAGCAGATAGTCCCCCCTGGCCTCTTTGACCGCAAAATTATTGATGGCCGAATAGTTGAAGGCTCCCTTCCAAGACAGGATCCGGATCCGGGGATCCTGCTCCAGAGTGCCATAATAGGCAAAGGTTTTCTCTTCCTGGCTATTATTCTCCACAATCAGGATCTCATAGTTGGAATAGGTGGATTTCTCCCCAATGGAACGCAGACATTGTTCCAGGGTTTCCTTTTGATCCTTATTGGGTATGATCAGGGAGATCAGGGGATTGCCCTGAACCGGATAATGCACCCGGTAGAAGCCATAATCCTTGGTATGGGTCACACTGCCTGGGGTCTTGCTTCGCTGCAGATTCCCCTCGATGGCTCGCTTGCCCGCCTCATAGGCATAAAGCTTGCTGGCAGGATTGTCCGCAGTAGAGGCTCTATGGGTTCTCCAATGGTAGAGAATCCGGGGAATATGGGCGATATGGCCTGCCTGCTCACAGCAGCGAAAAATGAAATCATAGTCCTGGGCGCCGTCGAATTCCCGCCGAAAGCCCCCCACCTGGTCCACCAGGCTCTTTTTGACGACCAAAAAATGGCAGATATAATTATTGGACCGCAAGAGATCCAGATTGAAGTCCGGCTTCAGGTGGGGCTGGTAGTGTTCTCCCAGATCCGCCCTTACCTTATCCTCATCCGTATAGATCAGGTCCGCCCCCTCCTTCCGGATCCGGTCCGCTACCTCATAGAGGGCATCCGGAGCCAGCAGATCATCGTGATCCAGCAGCCCTATATAAGACCCCTTTGCCATGGCAAAGGCCTCATTGGTATTCTCCGCAATGCCCAGGTTCTCCATCTCCTTGACCCGAATCCGGGGATCCCCCTGACTGTATTCCTGTAAGACAGCCGCCATGGCCGAGTCTTCGGGACTGGCATTGACCAGGCAAAGCTCCCAATGGGGATAGGTTTGCCGGACAAGGGCATCCAACAGCTGGCGCAGGTAGAGCTCCGGCGTGTGGTAGGCCGGGGTCGCAAGGCTGATCAGGACCGGATCCTGCCATTTCCTGGCACGCTGCCTATCCAGAGTCTCTTGGGAAGCCTTATGGGCTTCATACCAGGGACCGTAGGGGACCTCCTCCGGTTCCATCCGTTCCTGCAGGCGGGTCCAGAAGCCCTTCCAGCCATAATGGCGCAGATAACGCAAGCCCTTGAGAATGGTATAAGGTTTTAACTTTTTCGCAAAGCGCACCAGGGTATTCTGTGCCATCATCTTCTCCTTTGTCCTTCCCCTTTACTGAAAGTCCGGAAACTCCCGGATGGTCTTTACCACATAGGCGGCATCTTCCAGGGTCAGGGAATAATACATGGGCAGCCGCATCAGGCGTTCACTTTCCCGGGTGGTATAGACATCTTCCCCATGGAAGCGCCCGAAAGCCAGACCCGCCTTGGCGGAATGCAAGGGAATGTAATGGAAGACACTGCAGATATCCCTCTCCCGCAGATAGGCGATGAGACGGCTTCTGGTATCCAGGTCCTTTACTTTAATATAGTACATATGGGCATTGTGGGCAGCATAATCCGGAATGGTAGGCCGCTCCAGATAACCCGCCGCCTCCAGGTCTGCCAGATTCTCATGGTAATAGTTCCATATAGCCATTCTCCTGGCATCAATCTCCTGACAGGCCTCCAGCTGGGCATAGAGATAGGCCGCATTGAGCTCGCTGGGCAGATAAGAGGAGCCGAAGCCTACCCAGGTATATTTGTCTACCTGACCCCGGAAGAACTTGCTCCTGTCTGTCCCCTTTTCCCGGAGAATCTCCGCCCGCTCCAGGTATTGGTCTTCCTGGAAGAGAAGGGCTCCCCCCTCTCCCATGGTATAATTCTTGGTCTCATGGAAGCTAAAGCAGCCAAAATCCCCGATGGTACCCAGAGCCCGTCCCTTATAATAGGCATTGACTCCCTGGGCTGCATCCTCCACCACCTTCAGGCCGTATTTCCTGGCAATGGCCAGGATGGTATCCATCTCACAGGCCACCCCTGCATAGTGAACCGGGGCAATGACCTTGGTCTTTTCCGTTATTGCACTCTCAATCAGCTTCTCATCGATATTCATGGTATCCGGCCGGATGTCTACAAATACAATCTTAGCCCCCCGCAGGACAAAGGCATCTGCCGTGGATACAAAGGTATAGGAGGGCATGATCACCTCATCCCCCGGCCCGATGTCAGAGAGATAAGCTGCCATCTCCAGGGCATGGGTACAGGAGGTGGTCAGCAGGCTGTATTGAGAGCCCAGCTTGTCCCGGATCCAGGCGGAGCACTTCTTGGTAAATGCCCCATCTCCGCAGATCTTATTCTCCCGAATGGCTTCCTCGATATAGGTGAGTTCCTTCCCCACATAGGGGGGTCTGTTAAAATCAATCATATTCTTCTTCCGTCCTTTATCGGCTTCTTAGTCAGCAAGATCCTGACCCTAACCTATCCTCTGCATCCTATTTGGAAATCCCCTGACCGGTCCCCTCCTGGCGAGAGGGGAGTTCCCTGTCCTTTTCCCCCTCCGTATTGACAGATTCCCGAATGACATATTGGGGGGTCTTATTGCTGGTCAGGATAATCTTTCCCACATATTCTCCCAGAATCCCCAGCATCAGGAAGACGATGCCGAAGAGAATCAGCAGGACGCACATCAGAGAGGACCAGCCCACGGTCACGGAGGGATTCAAAAGCTTATGGATCAATACCACCAGGGCAGATACAAAGCCTGCCAGGGAGAAAATGACCCCAAAGAGGGTGGACAGGCGCAAGGGAATGGTGGAGTAATTCATGAAAGACATGAACAGCTTCAAGCCCTTGCGGAAGGTATAATTGGACTGTCCCACCTCCCGCTCAAAATGCTCAATCTCAATATTGGCCATATTGTGGGTGGTACGGAAGAAAAGGAGCTGGATAAAAGCATTGCAGCCCTCGTATTCCTTGACCCGATCAATGACATATCTCCTGGCCAGCCAAAAGCTGGACATCTGGATCCCCTTGGGCCGATCCAGAAGATGCCAAAGGAGGAAACGGCTGATGGCTCCGGTAATATTCTTGATGGTGGAGAACTTCCTTTCCTTGAAGACCCCGAAGACCACGTCATAACCTTCCTTTTCCTTATCCAGGAATTGGCGGATCTGGGAGGGATGATTCTGCATATCATCATCCATACCCACCACCAGGTCTCCCTGGACATATTGGAGTCCTGCCATAATGGCCGCATGCTGTCCAAAGTTCTTGGCCAGGTTCAAGCCCACCACATTGGGATATTTGGCCGCCAGCCTCTGAATCTCCCGATAGGTTCCATCCTTGGAATAATCATTGACCAGGATCATCTGGCACTCGTAGCCATCCATTTTCTCAAATTCTTCCATACACAGGTCGGTCACCTGGCCGATGGTATGCTCCGAATTATAGCACGGAATTACAATAGAAACTAACATATACTCTCCTTTTTCCCTGCCCATTGGACCTAGAGGGAATAGATGAAGATTCCCAGCAGAATCAAGCCCAGGCCTGCCAGCTTCCGCCGGCTGAATCTCTCCTTCAGGAGAAAATAGCCCATGACGGATACATAGATGTAGCTGGTGGACTCCAGAATAGGCTGCAGGGACAGGGGTACATAACGCAGGGACAGCATGGTCAGGATAGTTGAAATAAAAAACAGCCCGTAGGCGAAGATCACCCTGGCATTCAGATATTCCTTCAGCCTGGTTTCATAGGTTCGGTCTGCAGCCGTCTTCAGAATAATCTGGGAAATGGCCGAGATAAATACGGAGAAGAGGAGCAGACAAACCGAGCTAGAGAAGTTATTCATCTGCCGTCACCACCAGGTAGATCCCCACGAAGATCACACCTGCACCCAGAATCATATTCCAGGTGATCCTTTCTTGAAAAATCAGACTGCCCCACAGCATGCCCCAGACCAGACTAACCGGCTTGTTGGCATAAGCTACCGTCAAGGGCATCCGCTTGAGGATCTGCTGCCAGGCCAGGGCATAGGCAAACATAATCACCAAAACCAGCCCATACCAGAGGAAAAAAGGCAGGGACAGGAGGCTTTGCCTGGCTGCCATCTTGGAGCATACCCCGCTTAAGGAGGAGAAGACCAGGCTCACATGCAGCAGAACCATCACAAGGAGGGACACCTTACTTTTTTTCTTCCATTCACTCATAACTTCTTCTCTCAGCTCTTCATATAGGCTCTGGCATGGGGTCCCTCATTGAAGATCAGATCCAGAACCGTCACCCCATGCTCAAAGTCTCCAAAGAGCTGGGGATATTCCGGATAGCCGGAATAATCCATGTATTTCAGGGTAATACCGGCCTTTTCAAAGCATTCATCTACGATATAGTCCTTCGCCGCCGGTCCGGACAGATATTCACTGCCTCCGGCGGATTGACACAGACCCACCAATCGCTCCGTCTTGCCATCCACCAGCTCATAATCCGAAGACCAGGTAATCTTGGTAGGGATATCCAGCATCTGGCAGATGGCCGTCAGGAAGTTATAATTGATCCGACTAAGATAGGTCTCCTGCTGACAGGCCTGATAAAGACCCTCGATGCGGTCGGCATATTGATGAAAATAGGGTGCCTTGCCATAATTCAGGGTCAAAGCCCTCCAGTGATCATGGCACCACTTGGAGTCCGTCACCTTCGTCTCATTGATCTTCTGGAAGAACTTTCCGCTGTTGACCACCGGAATGCTCAGCCATTGCAGCCCCTTGGGGGTCTTGATCTTATTCCGGTTGCGCCAGTCCCGCCTGGTATATTGCATATCATCATAGAGGATGAATTCATCTACCATATTGATGATATCAAAATATCCCTTCCAGGGGATATAATTGGACTGTAGAATTGCTATTTTCTTCATGGTATCCTCCGCCTTCCTGCATCTTCTTGTGCCTTCCCGTCTCCGGCAGCTTGTCTTGCATCCTTCTTCTCCCACTCGGGCAAACAGTCAAAAAACAAGGGTGTCCCCCCGGTATGGAGAAAAAGAATATTCTTGCCCCTGATGCCTCGATCTCTTATATATTCCTCCATGCCCCAGAAAGCCTTGCCGGTATAGGTGGGATCCAGACCGATCCCTTCCCTTTGGTAGATCCTGCGGATGGTCTCCCGAATGGCTTCATTGCTGCAGCCGTATCCGCCCGCCAGGTAGGCATCCTCCAGCAAAAGCTCCGGCTGGCAGCAGAGCCGATAGGCAATGCCCTTCTTCTTCTGGTATTCCTGCAGATTGTCCCCCAGGACCGCCAGGGCCCGCTTGGCCTGCCGGGTCACAGAGATTCCCACGATCTTCCTGTCATCCCCGGCCATAAGGTGGCCTGCCACCAGACCGGACTGGCTGGTATTGGTGCTGGAAGCCAGGAAAATATAATCAAAATGAATGCCCAGCTCCTTCTCCTGCCTCTGAATCTCCTCATAGACCTTCACATAGGACTCCATAGGCACACAGACATTCCCCTGACCATAGATATCGCCATAAATATAATAGGGCTGATAGCCCTCCTGGCGAAAATCATCCAGGGCTTTTTGTACCACCGGGGCAATCTCCCCCTTGCGGCACAGATACTCCCGCACACCGGAGGCTTGGATCAGGTACTTATTGCAGCTCATCTCCTGGGGATCCACATCGTCTGTATTATGGATCATGCTGCAGGGAATCCCCTTCCCGGCACAGGCCGCCGCCAGGATCCGACAAAGGTTGGAATGATAGCCCCCGTAAATGATCATGGCATTGCATTGCCTGCTCTGCATATCCTCCAAAAAGGCCTGGGCAAAACGAACCTTATTGCCGCCAAAGGAAAAGGGAAGCAGGTCCTCCCGCTTCATATAGATCCGGTTCTGATCCCCACAGGAACTCAACAGCTGAATGGGAGTCTCCATCAGGGGCAGATCCCCCTCCAGCTCCAGGCGGATATGGCTCAGGATCTCCTCCAGTCTCTTCTGACACCGGTCCAGACTCTCACCGGTCAGAATCACCTGACCGATGCGGTCCCTCCCGTTGGTATAGGGATGTACCATATCTCCTGCTTGAATATTGAAGGAAAGCTCCTCCCTCCCCCTAAGGGGAGGATTCTCATTGCAAATGCGGCGCACCCGACCCTCCCGGTGGCAGCCCAGGGTATGGGTCAGGCAGGCGGTTCCCAGGGGATGGGCAAAATCCCCGCTCACATCTTCTCCCATAGCCAGCCGCACGATGGTCTCATAATAGTTGATGCCGTAATAAATCCCTGTCATCTCCGACAGACCGGTAGCTCCGGACCGTCCCGTCAGCTCCACCACATAGACCTTCCCGTCTCTCTTGATAAAATCGCAATTCACCGGACAGTTATCCAGCCCCAGAGCCTGGATGGCTCCAAGGGTCTGCCGGTAAATCTGGTCTCCCAGCACATCCAGGTCCACCAGGGGCACCGAATGACCCACAGGGGTAGGAGTGCTGCTGATAAAAGCCTCCGTATTATTGGGAAGGATAAAAAGAACCTGCCCCTTCTGCACCATGGCTTCCACGCCAAAGAGGTCCCCCTGGATGAATTCCTCGATCAGGCAATAATCCTGGCCGGTGGCCTCCATGCTCTTGTGGAAATTCTGTCTGGCCTCTTCTCTGGTATCACTGCGAAAGATCCCCCGGCTTCCCATCAGATCTACTGCTTTGAGGATAACCGGAAAGGGCAGCTGATCCATGGCTGCCTCCAGCTCCTGCTCATTATGAATGCAATAAAAACGGGCAGTCTGGACCTTGGCTGCCGTCAATGCCTGCTTCATCTGATATTTGTTGGAGGCCTTCTCCGCTGCCTCCCTGGAAGGTCCCGGCAATCCCAGCTCCTGACAGGCCCTGCCGATGGCCCGCATGCCCAGATCCAGGCCACAGGTAGCTATGCCGTCGGCCTGCAGGTCTTTGGCTGCCTGGGTGACTGCCTTAGGATCTGCTATATTCACAAATGCGCTCTCATCCCCATAGGCAAATCCCGGATAAGGGCCCGGGATGCTGGCTGCGATGGTATGGATACCCAGCCGCCTGGCGGCCTCATAGAGGGGGATCTGGGTATAGCTGGCGCCTAATATCATCAGTTTCTTCATGCACGTTCTTCCTTTCGTGGACAGTTTACCACACTTTGCACCCGGCTTCAAGTCCATATCAGAGGGGGCCTGGCTCGAGTGCCTTCGAGTTCCTTAGGTTCCCTACGTTCCTTATGCTCCTTACCTTCATGGTTCACAGATACCCCCATACGTGACGGGGAGAGGGGCAGAAGAGTGACTTGCTGCCCCAGTATACCTCGCCGGTGTGTGATACACACGGGGATAAACATCCTCTTCCAAACCTATTACCAAATGTCGCCGTAAAGCCCCTAGCTTTAGCTATGGGGATATAAGGCGACTATTATTTTGCTTAAAATTTGTTGATGTCTATTGCGTTAGATGGATTGCAGTTGTATAATATGTTTATGCAATGTAAATCCCCGTCTTCGACACTTGGATGAAAGCAAAGAGCCGAAAGCCCTGTAAATATAAGG
>CAVLCU010000029.1:0-3401 GCA_963661545.1 Lachnospiraceae bacterium
TGCTGGGGGTGGCAGGCTGCTCCGGCAAGGAGGCTGCCAAGGATAGCAGCTCCGCCAGCTCGGCGGCAGATGGCCAGACGGCATCAGGGGAGAAGGAAACCATCGAATTCTGGTATCACGATGGCAATACGACCTCCAATCCCATCTTTGAGGAGCTGATCAAGCGTTTTGAGGAGAAATATCCCCAATATGAGGTGAATTATGTAGGTCTGCCCTCCGATTCCTATCTGCAGAAATACAACACCGCCGTGGCAACCAACACGGTTCCGGATGTCATCAGTATCCGGGACATGGATGTGTCCTCCTTTGTCAGCCAGGAGGCTCTGGTCTCCCTGGATGAGGTGTATGAGAATTTCGCAGAGAAGGACAATCTCAATACGGCAGTCATCGATGCGGTTCGCACCTGCGCCTCGGACGGGAAGCTCTATTGCATGCCCCAGTATATTACCACCGATATCTCCTGGTGCAATACCAAGCTCATGGAGGAGAAGGGAGTGTCTGTTCCGGCGACTTTGGATGAGTTCCTGGAGGATTGTGAGAAATATGCAGATTCTGCCAACGGAACCTATTTCTACTCCCTGAGAGGAGGAGCCGGTTCCATGGAGAATATGTTTGATTTTATCTTCACCTATGCGGATCAGAACAGTCTCTTCGATGAAGAAGGAAATTGCGTCCTGGATCAGCCCGTCTTCGCGGAGGCTTTGGATCTCTATGCCAGCATTTATTGGAATGGCTGGACCTCCCAGGATAGCGTGACCAACGGATTCAAGGAGATGGTTGCCGAGTTCGGTTCCCAGACCAGCATGTACATGAGCCATAATTCTTCCTCTCTGGCAGAGCATAAGAAGAATCTGGGAGAGGGCAATTTCGCCAATGTTATTGCACCGGCTAATTCCAATGGCAATGTGGTAACCAAAGACCTTTCCTTCATCGGTTATGCCATCATGGAGGGAGCAGAGCATAAGGAAGGGGCCCAGGCCTTCATCGAGTATCTGGTTTCCTGTGAGGGTGCTTCTTACCTGTGTGAGCAGGAGGGACGTGTGCCCATCAACGACCTGATCTATGAAGAAGACTGGTACCAGAATGATGTATATAACAAGGTATATCAGGAGATGCTTTCCGCTGACAACGTGAAGTTCCTGCCCCATGCCATCTGGCTGACCGAGTGGAATGAATTCCGCAGCAATTATCAGGAGCCGGGCTTCCAGGCTGTGCTTATGAAGGAAAGAACTTCCCAGGAGGTTCTCAAGGAGTGGGCCGATTATCTGACCACAGCTCAGAAGGCCTATCTGGCAGCCCAATAAGGGAGGGCAGGCCTGTCGGCGGGCGTACCCGTGGCGGGTGAAAGCTTACAACAGAAGAGAGCGACGGACAGGAAGAGATTGCCGAATGACTGAAAAGTCATTCGGCTAGTCGCTGTTGAGCCTTCGCACCTGGTAGGAAAGGAAGTCTGTGAAAAAACTGAAGACATGGTTTCAGAATCATTCCATACGCTTTAAAATGATTGTCATGGTCTTTGGGGTGGTTGCCGTATTGCAAGTCCTGAATGCCCTTGTATTTACGGCAACGGTATCCTCCAAATTCCAGGATAACATCTCCCAGGCCAATCTGCAGACCACCGAGCAGATTGCCTTTAACCTGAATCGGGCCATGGATGATATTGTAAGCGGCATGGTAGCCATTCGGGAGGAAATGCTAAGCAATCAATTTTCCGTGGTGGATGAAGGGACGGAAAATCATTATATTGCCAGAAATATTTCCTACCAAAGCAGGTTCAATCAGCTGATGTCTGCGGATGAAAACTATCGTTTTATTCATTCCATGCTGATTCTAAGCGAGAAGGAAGATTATTCTTATACCCGGGACGAATATCAATATCTTACCCTGACCCAGGATTCCATCTTTGAGAAGGTGGTGGAGGGGAATTCCCTGCGGGGTCTGTGCAACTGGTCCGGTGTCGTTTCGGCCGATTATTTCTTTGCCGGGATGGAGGGCAAGCTCATCAGCATTATCATGCCCATCTATCGCTATGGGGTCATCAAAGAACTCCTGATCGTGAATCTAAAGGTAGAAGATATCCGAACCTATTTGCTGAAGCTGGGAGACACAGACTGCCTCCTGCTGCAGTTCGACGATCAGGATCTGATCTACGGCAGGGAAGGGGACTGGGAAGCCTTTGGTCCGGCGGAACAGGAGGCTTTTTCTGCCTTTGAGGGCTGGTCTACCGTGGAAAGCCGGGAAGGCTATGTGCTCACCAGCAGCAGGCTGGAGACCAACCGCTGGAAGCTCTCCATGCTGGTGTCCCAGGCCAGTATGAACGACAATGCGGGTATGTTGACAAAGTACCTTGTGATTATTATACTTACTACGGGCATTGCCATTGTTCTCTGTCTGAGTTACATTGTGCTGATTGTGACCAAGCCCATCAAGAAAATGACCAGGGTCATGGAAAGCAACCGCCAGACCCGTCAGATCACCTATCGATTTCATGCCAGATACAGGGACGAGGTGGGGATTCTGGCCGAGACCTATAATAAGCTGATGGATGAGATCCAGGAGCTTATGGCGGATATCGAAAAGGAGCAGATCCAAAGCCGAAAAACCTATCAAAAGATGCTGCAGATGCAGATCAAGCCCCATTTCTTATATAATACCTTGGAGGCAGCCCGTTTCCTGGTGGAGATGGGGGATCCCAGCGGTCCGGCCATGCTGGATACCATAGGCAAGTTCTATAAGTCCAGTCTAAGCACAGAGGATGATTATGCCACGGTATCGGAGGAAATAGAGCATCTGACCTACTATCTCCAGATCCTGAAGTTCCGTTATCGGTCCAAATACGATTACAACATCCAGGTCTCTGAGGAGATAGCAGACAAAGAGCTGGTGCGTTTCTCCCTGCAGCCCCTGGTGGAAAATGCCATTTATCACGGCATCAAGCAAAAGCGGGGCAAGGGCTTCGTCAAGGTTCTGGGCTATGAGGAGGAGGATCAAATCCATCTGGTGGTTTGGGATAACGGGGCAGGCATGAGCAAGGAGACCCTGGAGGAGATTCAGGGGAAGCTGCAGCTTTCAGTCAAAAAGAACTATACAGAGCATATTGGTATCGTCAACGTACATCAAAGAATCCGCATGAGATATGGAGAACCCTACGGATTGCGCCTGGAGAGTGACCTGGGCCAGTTTACGAGAGTAGAGATGATTCTTCCGGTAAGGAAAAGGATGGAAAAGAGTGTACAAGCTTTTAATTGTAGATGACGATGAGATTATCTGTCAGGGGCTGGGGAATTGCATTCCCTGGGAGGACCATGGAATCTCCCTGGTGGGACTGGCCTACGATGGGGAACGTGCCCTAAGGTATGTGGAGGAGGAAGGTCCGGATATTGTATTGGCCGACATTAATA
>CAVLCU010000029.1:3411-20381 GCA_963661545.1 Lachnospiraceae bacterium
ATTAATATGCCCTTCATGGATGGGATGGAGTTCGCCGACCTGGTCAGGCAGAGATATCCGGAGATCAAGATCATCATGCTGACGGCCTACCGGGAATTTTCCTATGCCCAGAGGGCAGTTCAGCTGCAGATTTTCTCCTATCTGACCAAGCCCTTTACCAATCAGGAGGTTCTGGATGCAGTCTGCAGGGCGGCCGAGGCCCTGGAGGAGGAACGAAGACAGCAAAAAGCCATAGACAGCAGTCTTCAGTTCCTTCGCAAAAAGAATCTGGAGGAAATGGTAGAATATTGGAGAAAAGAAGAGGAAATTGAGGTATCTGCCGTGAAAAAAGGCTTGCAAAGAGCCGTGGAGCAAAGGGATGTCAAAGCCATACAGGAGCTGATTGGCAAAACCCTGCTTCAGATGCAGAAAAGCAAGAAAAAACCCTCTACGGCAGATGTTTTCTGCCTGATGGAGCTGCTGCGCTTTTCCTGGGAGAGGACAGAAGACCCCCAGGCCTATGCCAGCTTCCGGAAGGCTTGCGACAGCATATTGGCCGCCTTGGCAAGGGCTTCCAATCCGGCAGAATTGGCCGAGCAAGCCCAGGCATATTTCTCTGAATTGGGTCAATATCTGGAAGCTCACAATACCTCCCACCTGGAAAAAAGGGTGAATCAGGCGGTAGAATACATCTGTGAGAATTATGCGAATCCGGAATTGAGTCTGGAGGAAGTGGCCAGAGAGGTTTGCCTAAGTGCCAGCTATCTGGGCAATTGTATGAAAAAGTACAAGAAAACATCTTATGTCAACCTCCTCAACCAGGTTCGCATAGAGAATGCCAAGCGATTTCTGTCAAGAACCGATATCAAGAGCTATGAGGTAGCCTTTTTGGTGGGCTTCAATTCTTCTCAATATTTTAGCAGCTCCTTCAAAAAAAGCACTGGCATGACGCCCAGTGCATTTCGGGAACAGGTATTCAATCATAATCATCATAAAGATAAGAAAGAGGTATAAAAAAATGGACAATCTGGATCGACTGCTGGACAAACTGTACAAGAGGGAACGGATCTTTGGCTATAGTGCCTATATCCCCGCTGTCTATACCCTGGCTGAATATATGCCAAAAGGGGTGGATTACATCCTCTTTGACTGCGAGCACGGACCCCATGATATCGAATATTATTCCGATTATTTCACCCTGTGCCGGATGCTGGATATTCCCACGGTGGTGCGAATTCCTGACGCTGTCTACCACCTGGCTGCCCGGGCTATCGACTGCGGGGCAGACGGAGTCCTGGTTCCCCGGGTGGAAAGCCCGGAACAGGTGGAGGCTGTGATAGAGGGTCTGCGGATGCCTCCCCTGGGAAGAAAGGGTTATGGCGGCAAGTTCCTGATGAGGAAGGGGGAGAGCATTGAGGAATTCAACAAGCGCCGGATGCTGTGGATTCAGATAGAATCCCGCCAGGGAAGCGACCGGCTGCCGGAGATCCTGGACCGCTATGGAGACCAGATCTCGGCCTGTGTCATCGGCCCCTGCGACCTGTCCATCAGCACCAGCCAGCCCGGTGAATTTCGAGCGGATGCTGTAAGAGCTTTGGATGAGAAGAATGCGGCGGATGTCCTGGCCAAAACTGCCGACCTGTGCAGGCAGCATGGCATTTCCTACGGAAGCTATTGCTTCGACGTGGAGGATGCCCTGCATTGTCTCAACCAGGGCATGAACCTGACCTGGGTCAGCTGCGATGCCAACTTCATGCTCCAGGGCATTCAGGAGGCAGCGAAGAAGATAGGGGAGCTGTAGGAAGCTGCCTCATCAACGGATCTTGTTTCTCCGGTGAACCTCCATGCTGCACGCTGTGCAGCCCCACCAGGAAGGAAAGCCGACGGCGCAGCCCATGGGGTTACGCCGTTTCTTTTTTTGCTGCAGACTTGCCTTACAAATAGGTTGAAAATAGTAGGGAGGGGGAAGTATAATGAAGCAAAAGGACGAAAGGAGAATGGGGATGGAGCATAAAGAGGTTTTGTTATGGGCCGAGGAAGCGGGATTTACCCATGGGGCGGTGATTCCCAGGGAGCAGCTGGTATTTGATCCCAGTCTGCGCAGGTTTTGCGAGGAGAATGTCTGCGGGAATTACGGAAATAATTATTCCTGTCCCCCTGCCTGCGGGACGCCGGAGGAGATGAAGAAACGGACGGAACAGTATTCCTGGGCTTATATTTTCCAGACCATCACGGACGTGGGAAGCTGGGACAATAGGGAGGGGATCGTGGCCGCCAAGGCTTCCCATAACCGGAGAAGCCGGGAGCTGATCTACCGCTTGCGCCAGGCTGGTTTGAAGGGTCTGCCTATGCTGGCAGGTCAGTGCGGAGCCTGCACGGTCTGCGGCCAGATCAAGGGAGAACCCTGTCCCTTCCCCCAGGAGTGTTTTTCCTGCATCTCTGCCTATTGTATGAAGGCAGAGCAGATGGCCAGGGATGCCGGCCTTCCCTATTGGTGCGGAGATGGGATAGTGGCTTATTTCAGCCTCTATCTGGTCTAGAGTAGGGACCTGTCACCGCCGGGGGACCCGGGTGGGAGGATGGGCAGCGAGTGAGGAAGGAAAGTTATGATTAAGACATTATCTGCTTATGTGGGGCAATACAAGAAGGAGGCGATTCTGACCCCTCTGTGTATGATTGCGGAGGTGGTGCTGGAGATGCTGATTCCCCTTTTGATGGCCTCTATTATCGACGATGGGGTAGAAAAAGGGAATATGGATCATATCCTCCAGGTGGGAATGATCATGGCGGCTTTGGCCGGCCTGGGTCTTCTGACAGGGGTGCTGGGGGGCAAGTTCGGCGCCAGAGCCTCTGCAGGATTTGCAAAAAATCTACGGGAGGCCATGTTCAACAACATTCAGACCTTCTCCTTTGCCAACATTGACAAGTTCTCAGCCCCCAGTCTGGTGACCCGGCTGACCACGGATGTGACCAACCTGCAGCAGGCCTTTCAGATGCTGCTGCGCATGTTCACCCGGGCTCCTGCCAGCCTGATCTGTGCCATGTGCATGGCTTTTTCCGTCAATGCCCGGCTGGCCTCTGTCTATCTGGTGGCCGTGGTGATTTTGGCTCTTTTCCTGGTAGTGATCATCTCCCGGGCGACCCGGTATTTTATGCAGGCCTTTCCCAGGTATGATGACCTGAATGAGAGCATTCAGGAGAATGTCAAGGGGATCCGGGTAGTGAAGGCCTATGTGAGGGAAGACCATGAGACGGGCAAGTTCCGCAAGGCCAGCAGCAACATTTACAGGATCTTCACCAAGGCGGAGAAGATTGTCACCTGCAATGCCCCCTTGATGCAGTTCACGGTCTATACCTGTATCCTTCTGATCAGCTGGATGGGAGCCAGAATGATCCTGTCGGACAGCCTGACCACAGGTCAGCTGATGAGTCTTCTGACCTATTGTATGAATATTTTGATGAGTTTGATGATGCTGTCCATGGTCTTTGTCATGGTAACCATGAGTCAGGCCAGCGCGGAGCGTATCTGCGAGATTCTCCAGGAGAAGAGTGATCTCCACAATCCGGAGAATCCCTGCTATCAGGTGGCGGATGGCAGCATTGCCTTTCGTCATGTCAATTTCAGCTATCACAAGTCCAGCGAGAAGCCGGTGCTGCAGGATATCAACCTGTCCATCCGGCCGGGGGAGGTGGTGGGAATCATCGGGGGCACCGGCAGTGCCAAGACCAGCCTGGTCAACCTGCTCAGCCGGCTCTACGACGCGGATTCCGGGCAGGTTCTGGTGGGAGGCCGGGATGTGCGGGACTACGATCTGGACGTCCTGCGCAGCAAGGTAGCCGTTGTTCTGCAGAAGAATGTCCTTTTCTCCGGCACGGTATTGGATAACCTTCGCTGGGGGGATAAGGATGCCAGCCTGGAGGACTGCCGGCGGGTCTGCCGTCTGGCCTGTGCGGATGAATTTGTAGAGAAGATGCCCCAGGGCTATGATACCTATATCACCCAGGGGGGCAGCAACGTATCCGGGGGCCAGAAGCAGCGCCTTTGCATCGCCCGGGCTCTGCTGAAGAAACCGGCCATTTTAATCCTGGATGATTCCACCAGTGCCGTAGATACGGCCACGGATGCCAGGATCCGAAAGGCCCTGCGGGAGGAGAT
The DNA here is from genome assembly GCA_963661545.1 of Lachnospiraceae bacterium. Classification (GTDB taxonomy): domain Bacteria; phylum Bacillota; class Clostridia; order Lachnospirales; family Lachnospiraceae; genus Scatomonas. Next base: position 7,547 of record CAVLCU010000029.1, read on the forward strand.
TCCGGCCACCACCAAGCTGGTGATTGCCCAGAGGATCTCCAGCGTTCAGCAGGCGGATCGGATCATTGTCATGGACGATGGCCGGGTCAGTGCCTTTGACACCCATGAGAATCTGCTGAAAACCAGTGAGATCTATCGGGAAGTCTATGAATCCCAGACCCAGGGCGGGGGTGATTTTGATGAAAAGGGGGGTGAGTAAAGATGGCGGGTCCTATGAGAGGCGGTCCGGGCAGCAGGGGAATGAAGTCCTCTGTGAAGAATCCCGGCCAGATTTTGCTGAGGCTAATGCGGTTTGTGGCCAGGAAATACCTGGTGCAATGTCTGATCGTCTTTGCCTGCATCATCATTGGCGTTCTGGCCAATGTCCAGGGTACCATGTTCATGAAAACCCTGATTGATTCCTACATCGTTCCCATGCTGACCCAGGCAGAGCCGGATTTCGGCCCCCTGGCGGCAGCCATCGGCCGGGTGGCCGGCTTTTACCTGATTGGTATCGGGGCTACCTTTGCCTATACCCGTATCATGGTCTATGTGACCCAGGGAACCCTGCGAGACCTGCGGGATACCTTATTTTCCCATATGGAGAAGCTTCCCATCCGCTATTTTGACACCCATGCCCATGGGGATATTATGTCCATCTATACCAATGACATCGATACCCTGCGGCAGATGCTCAGCCAGAGCATTCCTCAGCTGATCAACAGCGCCTTTACCATCGTCAGCGTCCTCTTCAGCATGATCCTTTTGGATATTCCCCTGACCCTGGTTACCCTGGGAATGGTAGGCCTGATGCTGGCAGCTACCCGCAAGCTGGCGGGCTTAAGCGGAACCTATTTTATCGCCCAGCAGAAGGAGATCGGCCAGCTCAACGGCTATGTGGAGGAGATTATGGCCGGAGAGAAGGTGGTCAAGGTCTTCTGCCATGAAGAGGAAACGATCCGGGACTTTAAGAGACTGAATGACCAGCTCTTCGAAAGCGTGGATAAGGCCAACCGCTTTGCCAATATCCTCATGCCCACCACCTCCCAGCTGGGGAATATTTCTTATGTAATCTGCGCTATTGTGGGAGGCATCCTGGCCATCCACCAGGTCAGCGGCCTGACCCTGGGGGGACTGGCCAGCTTCCTGGCCTTCAATAAGAGCTTCAATATGCCCATCAACCAGGTCAGTATGCAGCTCAATGCCGTGATTATGGCTCTGGCAGGGGCAGACCGGATCTTCCGTCTGATGGATGAGCCCATGGAGGAGGATCAGGGCTATGTTACTCTGGTCAATGCCGCTGTGGATGAGAAGGGCAGTCTGCAGGAAAGCCGGGAGAGAACCGGACTCTGGGCCTGGAAATATATGCAGGGAGCGGAGAAGACCGATGGGGGCAGAGAAAGTCAGAAGAGGGCAGAAGCCGGCAAAACAGGGGCGGCTGCAGCATCCGGACAGGCGGGGCTTGTGTCTTATCGGGAATTAAAAGGGGATGTGCGGATGGAGGATGTGAGCTTCGGCTACGTGCCGGAGAAGGTGGTCCTGCAGGATGTCAGCCTCTTTGCCAAACCGGGGCAGAAGATTGCCTTTGTGGGCTCCACCGGTGCCGGGAAGACCACCATCACCAACCTCCTGAACCGATTCTATGATATCCATGAGGGTCAGATCCTCTTTGACGGGATTGACATGAGCCATATCCGAAAGGGAGATCTGCGGCGGTCTTTGGGGATGGTGCTGCAGGATACCTGCCTGTTCACCGGCACCGTCAGGGACAATATTCGCTTTGGCAAGCTGGATGCCACAGACCAGGAGGTGGAGGCAGCAGCCCGCCTGGCCAACGCAGATACCTTCATCCGGCGGCTTCCCCAGGGCTATGATACGATCCTCTCCGGCAACGGCAGCAGCCTAAGTCAGGGGCAGCGCCAGCTCTTATCCATCGCCCGGGCTGCCATCGCCGATCCTCCGGTTCTGATCCTGGATGAGGCTACCTCCTCCATTGATACCAGAACGGAACGCATCGTCCAGGACGGCATGGATAAGCTCATGAAGGGCAGAACCACCTTCGTCATCGCCCACCGCCTCTCCACCGTGCGAAATGCAGACTGCATCATGGTACTGGAACAGGGGAGAATCATAGAACGGGGCACCCACAGCCAGCTGCTGGAGGAAAAGGGCAGATATTACCAACTCTATACGGGACACAGCGCCCAGGAGGTCGGGTAAAAGAGGAAATTGGTACTTGATTTTTGGACGCATTTCGCTTATAATGGTGTCCATGCAGATATAGTTCATCGGTAGAACGCTAGCTTCCCAAGCTGGAGAGACGGGTTCGACTCCCGCTATCTGCTTTTTTTGTTGCAAAAAACAGGGCACTTTGCCTTTGCTATAAGGCAGTGTGCAGAGGATAGCCGACAATCCCTCGGGAGAGGAAAGTCCCGAAGAAGGAGGAGAGTAAGCTTGCGATTCACCTATCTCCAATATCAATTGCCTTATTATGGTATCGTGGATGCTGTGTTCCAATTTCACAGGAATGGCAATATTCAGGGATTTTCCCTCTGGGAGCCGGGGATGTCTGTGGAGGAGGATGGTCTCTATCTGGTGCCCGCCGGACAGCAGGGGGAGGTGGAGAAGTACCAGGATGCCCTCTTTTGCATCTGGGACTGCACGCCCCATACCCGCCCCTTGGTGAAGAATGCCTTCTTCCTGCCCAGGGAATATTCCTTTCCCCATATCCATAACAGTTTAAGTCAGCTTTTCCGGGATTATGATACCTGGGAGCTGATGCTGCAATATTCCGATGAGGTGGATCTGGGAACCCTCCTGGATCAGTCGGAGAGAATTCTGCGCATGCCCCTGGCTGTCGCCGACAACCGCTTCCATTTTCTGGCCAAGGGGGATATCTATCGTACCCGATTCCCCACGGATTGTCTGGATCCGGAGGAAATGGACGAATTCTTCTGGCAGGAGGACTTTCGCCAGTGTACCCGGCGTACCCATGTCTTTCATCTGACTCTCAAGTCGGAAAATAAGGATTTGCTCTGCTTCAATATCATCATTGGGGGCCAGTTCTATGCCAGACTCCTGGGCAGTATCGAGGATGTCCAGCACGCCGCCATACAGGAAAAGCTCTTTAACCGGGTTGCCATTACCATCAACAGTATCTTTGCCAACCAGCGGGTGCACCTGCCCCAGACCCAGAATCCGGAGCTGCAAAGGCAGATCGAGCTTCTTCTGCAGGGCTCCGACGAGACGGATGCGGAGATATTGGAGCGCTACGGCTGGAAGAGGAATGCCCGGTATTCCCTTATGGTTCTGTCCTTTGATGTCTCCTATCCCCTGGAGGAGGGGGTTCGCTTTCTGGTTACCCAGGTAAGGGAGCTCTTCCCGGAGTGCTGCGTGGTGGCGGAGGGAAGAACCCTTGTATGTGTCCGGAATCTGGATCGGGAACCCAAAAATCATCTTGCCACGGAACGCCTGTCTGTCTTCCTGAGGGAAAATATCGCCAAGGCCGGTATCAGTGATGTCTTTACGGATTATCAAAACCTGCCCCTTTACCGCCAGCAGGCTTTGGAGGCTCTGCGGCTGGGAGCCAGGAAGGATCCCCATTTCTGGCATTATGAATTCCATACCTATATCATGGAATACCTGACGGAGCGGATGGTGGGGGAGTATCCCACGGACCATATCGTGCATCCGGGTCTCTATGCCCTGCAGAAGTATGACCAGGAAAAGGGCACCGACCTCTTCCAGACCCTGGCATGCTATCTCAGGAATGATTGCAATGCTTCCCGGGCTTCCGAAAGTCTCTTTATTCACCGCTCTTCTCTCATGAAGCGGCTGGACAAGATCCAGAGCCTGACCGGGATCAATACCAGGAAGGAGAAGGAACGGCTCTATGTCAATCTTTCCCTGCAGATCCTGGAATATCAGAAAAAGATCTGACCCCTTGGCAAGAAAAAGCGACATATTGTATTCTGACCTGGGTCAAAAAGTCACACATTGCGCCTTTCGAACAAGCGCCCATCCTTCGTATAATGCAGCTATGAAAAAACGAACGGAGGTTGTGTCATGAAAAATAAGAAACAATTGGTTTTTCTGGTAGCTGCATTGATTTTCTGTGCTCAATTCATTGGCAACTATGCGAATTATCAGCTGGCTGCCATCCCGGGGAGTATCTTTGAGGCCTTTCATCTGACGGATAGCCAGTTTTCCAGTCTGATGACAGGTCCCATGCTGCCCTCTATTTTCCTCAGTATCATCATCGGACTTTTGGTGGACCGCTTCGGCATCTCCCGTATGGTGGGTATCTGTCTGGCCATTGCTGCGGGAGGTCTGACCTTCCGTGCCTTTGCCACTGACTATCAGGGCATGCTGGTGGCTATGATTTTCTCCGGTTTTGGCTGTATGATTCTCAATTCCAATCTGGCCAAGATTGTGTCTTCCCTCTATCCCATGGAGAAGGTCAGCAAGGTTATCGGTATCATGATGGCGGCCTCCACCGCTTCTATGGCGGTAGCCTATGCCACCACCGCTGCCCTTCCCTCCCTCAAGCTTGCCTTCTGGATTCCGGCTATCGTGGGCATTATTGTCTTTGTGCTTTGGCTCCTTCTGGCCAGAGAAGGCCTCTTTAGCGAAAATAAGGTGGAAGCGGATGCCGCATCCTCTTCCCAGGTGAAGGAATCCCTCCTGGTCTGCATAAAGAGCAGAAATATCTGGCTGGCCGGCATCACCCTGATGCTGATGCTGGGGGGTGCCATGATCGTCTCCAGCTTTCATGTATCTGCCGTGGTTGCCCTGAAGGGGTATACGGAGAGCTATGCCGGAACCTTTAACACGGTATTGATGATTGGTTCCATCATCGGATCTATTTTCCTTCCCATCTATGTGACGAAAAATCCCAGGAAAACCCCGGTCATGGTTCTTCTGATGGGGATTGTGACGGCAGCTACCTGCCTGGGCATGGTTACTCTTCCGGCCTGGGGCATCTATCTTTGCGGTTTCTTCAATGGCGCCTTCCGCAGCGGCATTATCGCCGTCATGATGATGATCCCGGTAATGCTCAAGGAGATTGGACCCCGTTATGCCGGTACCGCCGGAGGCTTTATCGTAACTCTGGAGCTCATCGGCTGCGTGGTCATCCCCACCTATATCATTGTTCCCCTGGGAGGAGGTTCTTATCTGAACTATTTTCTGCTGGCAGCCCTCTGCATGCTGGCGGCTTCCCTGCTCTGCTTCCTCCTTATGAAGACCTGCGGGTCCTTCACCGGAGAAGGAGCAGACAGGAAATAATCCGCGTAACCACAGGTTTGGGTGTTTTGACACCCAAATCATAACTTGTCCAGCAACCACCACACAGGAAGGCTGGCTGCCTGGCATGGATGTGCACCGTAGAGCCTGGTTCGGCAGCTGAAGCCAAGAGAGAAAGAAGGAGAATTTGATTATGCTTTCCACCAAAGAGAACTTATATGAAACCATTAAAAAGGACGGTAAACCGGATCGTTTTGTCAATCAGTTCAGTTATCTGAAGATGGTTCCGGATCCCATCTTCCTGGGACTGATGGGGGAGGGAGACCTGCAGCCGGGGGGCACCAAGAAAACAGGCTTTGGTGTCACCATGCGGTGGGTGGAAGGAACTCCCGGCCCCTTTCCGGAATGCGAAGGAGAGGAGAAGCTTTTGAAGGATATCAGTGACTGGAAGGAGATCGTGAAGATGCCTCCCACCTCCTATCCGGAGGAAGCCTGGGCTCCCTTTGTGGCCATGGCAGATGCCATCGACCGGGATCAGGAGCTGGTTACCGCCATGGTATTGCCGGGCATTTTCGAGAAGCTCCATTACTTCATGGGCATGGAGGATACCATGTGCAACTTCTACGAGGAGCCGGAGCTGATGCATGAGCTTATCGATTATTTCACCGAGTATGAGTGCCAGAATGCCGTTGAGGTCTGCAAGCATATGCATCCGGAAGCCCTCTTCCATCATGACGACTGGGGTAGCCAGCGTTCTACCTTCTTATCTCCGGAGATGTTTGCGGAATTCATCGTCCCGGCTTACAAGAAGATCTACGGAACCTGGAAGGAAAACGGGGTCAAGCTGGTGGTACACCACAGCGATTCCTACGGAGTTACCCTTGTCCCCATGATGATTGAGATGGGGATTGATATCTGGCAGGGACCGGTGCAGGAAAATGACATCCCCAGGCTTGTAAAGCAATATGGAGGTCAGATCTCCTTCCATTGCGGACTGGATAATGGCAAATATGATACTGCAGACTGGTCAGCAGAGAAGATTGAGGAAGGTCTGCGCAAGTTTATCGAAGCCACCGGCACCCATTATATCATTCCCGGCTTTACCCAGGGAGGCGAGGGCAGTGCCTTCGCCGGAGCCTATGAGGCAGCCACGGAGGCCATCGACCGATTGAGCAAGGAATATTTCAAATAAAATAAAAAAGTGGTTGACAGCTGTCCCTCAAGGTGGTAAGATATCCCCTGTGAGCAGCGAACAGCTGTCAACCATATAAGATGCAGGAATGGCGGAATTGGCAGACGCGCAGGCTTCAGGTGCCTGTGGTAGCAATATCGTGCGGGTTCAAGTCCCGCTTCCTGCATTATTTTTATGCCCAAAAGACCGATGGAAAAAGCTGTTGAAATGAGCCCCGGTTTGTGGTAGACTTTTAGCAACCAAAGAGGACTGCTTCTCTTTTTTTTTGCGCAAGGGCAATAAGCAGTGCATATGAAGGCGGGGACAGTCCCGACAGTAGTTTTGCTGTCGGTGCCTGTCCTTTTTTGATAAGGAGGGCTGCGCAAGATTTTTTGCAAGGCCAGACCAGAGACGAAACTGCAGACAGAGTGGCACAAGAAAGGATATTGTAATCGTATGAAGGCTTTTCTGATTTTGGAAGACGGTCATGTCTTTACCGGAACCAGTATAGGTTCCCGCAAGGAGATCATCAGCGAGATTGTCTTTAACACATCAATGACCGGTTATCTGGAAGTGTTAACCGACCCCTCTTACGCCGGACAGGCGGTCTGCATGACTTACCCTTTGATTGGCAATTATGGAATCTGCTATGAGGATCAGGAGTCTCTGCGGCCTTGGCCGGAGGGTTATATCGTGCGGGAGCTGTCCAGGCTGCCCAGCAACTTCCGCAGCCAGGATACCATCCAGAACTTCCTCAAGCGGTTTGATATTCCCGGCATTGCCGGGATTGATACCCGGGCTTTGACCAAGCTTTTGCGGGAAAAGGGAACCATGAATGGGATGATTACCACCAATGAGAAGTTTAGCCTGGAGGAGGTGATCCCCAAGCTGAAGGCCTATCAGGTGGGCAAGGTGGTGGAGCGGGTGACCTGTTCCGAACCATCCCTTCTCAAGGGGACAGGCTACAAAGTGGCCCTGATGGATTTTGGGGTCAAGAGCAATATCCCCCGTTCCCTCCACCAGAGGGGCTGCCAGGTAACCATTTATCCGGCCTTGACTCCGGCAGAGGAGATTTTGGCGGCCAGGCCCGATGGCATTATGCTGTCCAACGGCCCCGGAGATCCGGGAGAATGTGTCTCCATCATCCGGGAGATCCGCAAGCTCTATGAGTCCGATGTGCCCATTTTCGCCATTTGTCTGGGACATCAGCTTATGGCCCTGGCTACGGGAGCCCGGACAGTGAAGATGAAATACGGCCACCGGGGGGGCAACCATCCGGTCAAGGATCTGGCTACAGGGCGGGTCTATATCACTTCCCAGAACCATGGCTATATGGTGGACGCTTCCAGTCTGGATCCTGCTGTGGCGGAGCCGGCCTTTGTCAATGTCAACGATGGCACCAATGAAGGCCTGCGCTACAAGGGCAAGAATATCTTTACCGTACAATACCATCCCGAGGCCTCACCGGGACCTCAGGATTCGGCCTATCTATTTGACCGCTTTATCGAGATGATGGGAGGAAATCAATAATGCCAAAGAATCCGGATATTAAGAAGGTATTAGTTATCGGCTCAGGACCCATCGTCATTGGCCAGGCGGCGGAATTCGATTATGCCGGCACCCAGGCCTGCCGGTCTTTGAAGGAGGAGGGCATCGAGGTGGTTCTGCTCAACTCCAATCCGGCCACCATTATGACGGATAAGGATATCGCAGACCGGGTTTATATCGAACCCTTGACGGTGGAGGTGGTGGAACAGCTGATCCTCAAGGAGCAACCTGACAGCGTCCTTCCCACCCTGGGGGGGCAGGCGGGTCTGAACCTGGCCATGGAGCTGGAGGAGAGAGGCTTTCTCCAGGAACATCATGTCCGCCTCATCGGAACCACGGCCCTGACCATCAAGAAGGCGGAGGATCGCCAGGCCTTCAAGGATACCATGGAGAAGATTGGGGAGCCGGTGGCGGCCTCCCAGGTGGTTACCTCTGTGGAGGAGGGAATTGCCTTTACCAATACCATCGGCTATCCCGTGGTGCTGCGGCCTGCCTATACCCTGGGGGGCAGCGGCGGCGGAATTGCGGCCAATGAGGAGGAGCTGGTGGAGATCCTGGCCAACGGCCTTCGCCTGTCCCGGGTGGGAGAGGTGCTGGTGGAGCGATGCATCTCCGGCTGGAAGGAGATCGAATATGAGGTCATGCGGGATGGTGCAGGCAATTGCATTACCGTATGTAATATGGAAAATATCGACCCTGTGGGGGTTCATACGGGGGATTCTATTGTTGTGGCTCCCTCTCAGACCCTGGGGGATAAGGAATATCAGATGCTGCGGACCTCGGCCTTGAATATCATCAGCGAGCTGGGCATTACCGGCGGCTGTAATGTTCAATATGCCCTGCACCCGGAGAGCTTCGAATATTGCGTCATTGAGGTCAATCCCCGGGTCAGCCGGTCTTCTGCCCTGGCTTCCAAGGCGACGGGTTATCCCATTGCCAAGGTGGCGGCCAAGATTGCCCTGGGTTATACCCTGGATGAGATTCCCAATGCCATTACCAGGAAGACCTATGCCAGCTTCGAGCCCATGCTGGACTATTGCGTGGTGAAGATTCCCCGCCTGCCCTTCGACAAGTTCATCAGTGCCAAGAGAACCTTGACCACCCAGATGAAGGCCACCGGGGAGGTGATGAGTATCTGCAGCAACTTCGAGGGGGCCTTGATGAAGGCTATCCGCTCCCTGGAGCAGCATGTGGATTCCCTCATGTCCTATGATTTTACCGGCTTGACAGATCTGCAGCTGGAGGAAGAGCTGGCTATCGTGGACGATATGCGGATCTGGCGGATTGCAGAGGCTGTGCGCCGGGGCGTGACCTATGAGAAAATCCATGATATTACCAGGATTGACACCTGGTTTATCGACAAGATCGCCATTCTGGTGGAGATGGAGCAGGCGCTCAAGACCCAGGCCTTGACAGAAGACCTGCTGCGGGAGGCCAAGAGGCTGGAATTCCCGGATTATCTCATCGGGAAGCTGACAGGCAAGACCCAGGAGGAGATCAAGGCTCTCCGCCAGGAATATCAGATCCAGGCGGCCTACAAGATGGTGGATACCTGTGCGGCGGAGTTTGCCGCCACCACCCCCTATTATTATTCCATCTATGACGGGGAAAATGAGGCCATTTCCGACAACAGCCGCAAGAAGGTTCTGGTGCTGGGATCCGGTCCCATCCGGATTGGCCAGGGGATCGAGTTCGACTTCTGCTCTGTCCATTGCACCTGGGCATTTTCCAAGGAAAATTACGAGACCATTATCATCAATAACAATCCGGAGACCGTAAGTACGGACTTCGATATCGCGGATAAGCTTTATTTCGAGCCTTTGACGCCCGAGGATGTGGAAAATGTAGTCAATATCGAGCATCCGGACGGAGCCGTGGTACAATTCGGCGGGCAGACCGCCATCAAGCTGACCGAAGCCCTGATTCGGATGGGAGTGAAGATTCTGGGCACCTCTGCGGAAAATGTAGACGCCGCCGAGGATCGAGAGCTCTTTGACCAGATCCTTCAGCAATGTCAGATTCCCCGGGCAGCCGGTCATACGGTATTTACCGTGGAGGAGGCTCTGGAGGCAGCCCATCAGCTGGGCTATCCGGTGCTGGTGCGCCCTTCCTATGTGCTGGGAGGCCAGGGCATGCAGATCGCCATCAATGACGAGGATATTGAGAAATACATCGGGGTCATCAACCGCTATACCCAGGAGCATCCCATTTTGGTAGATAAGTACCTGGAGGGGAAGGAAATTGAGGTAGACGCGGTCTGTGACGGGGAGGACATCCTGATCCCCGGCATCATGGAGCATATCGAGCGGGCCGGAATTCACTCCGGAGACAGCATCTCTGTCTATCCGGCCATGAGCATCAGCCAAAAGGCCAAGGATATGATTGTAGAGTATACCAAGCGCCTGGCTAAGTCCCTTCATGTGCTGGGTATGATCAATATTCAGTTTATTGTATACAAGGATGAGGTCTACGTCATCGAGGTCAATCCCCGATCTTCCCGGACGGTGCCCTATATCAGCAAGGTCACGGGAATTCCCATTGTGCCCCTGGCTACCAAGGTCATTCTGGGCCATAAGATCAAGGAACTGGGCTACCAGCCGGGTCTGCAAAAGGAGGCGGATTATATCGCCATCAAGATGCCGGTCTTCTCCTTTGAGAAGATTCGGGGAGCCGATATCAGCCTGGGGCCGGAGATGAAGTCCACCGGAGAGTGCCTGGGCATCGCCAGAACCTTCAATGAGGCCCTCTACAAGGCCTTCCTGGGAGCCGGTATCAACCTGCCCAGGCATAAGAACATGATCATTACCGTTCGGGACAGCGAGCAGGAGAACATGGTGCCCATTGCCCGTCGGTTTGAGCAGCTGGGATATAAGATCTATGCCACCAGGAGCACCGCCAGGGTGCTGCAGGAGCATGGGATCCAGGCCATCCGCACCAACAAGATCGAGCAGGCCAGTCCCAACCTTATGGATCTGATTCTGGGTCACAAGATTGATTTGGTTATCGATATTCCGGAGCAGGGCATCGAGCATGCCAAGGACGGCTTCGTTATCCGCCGCAATGCCATCGAGACCGGTGTCAATGTCCTGACCGCCATGGATACGGCGGAGGCTCTGGCCACCTCCCTGGAAAATACAGACATTAAGAGGCTGGAGCTGATTGATATCGCAACCGTAGACAGAAGATAAGAGGGCAAGGCAGACCCTGCCCGGGCTTTCCCCGAAGGGGCTGGCCGGTCGGGGAAGAACCAGGCTGTGGACGCCGAGGCGACAGCCCGGAGAGGGAAGGAAGTGAGAGAGCATGGCTGCATGGGAATGGTTGAAAGTCATCCTGTTGGGACTTGTGGAGGGAGTTACGGAGTGGCTGCCCATCAGCAGCACCGGCCACCTGATTCTGGTGGGGGAGCTGCTGAAGCTCAATGTCAGTGACAGCTTTATGGAAATGTTCAATGTGGTGATCCAGCTGGGAGCCATCCTGGCTGTGGTGGTCCTGTATTTTCACCGCCTCTGGCCCTTTCATACGAAGAAAAAGGCTCCGGCGGTCAGCCCCTTTGCCCATCCGGCTCAGGGGGGCCCTGCAGGTGCCTTCCAGGGCTTTGCCACCCATTATCTCTACCTGGACAAGATAGTCATGTGGCTGAAGATTGCCCTTTCCTGCCTGCCGGGCCTGGTCATAGGCCTGCCCCTGGACAACTGGCTGGAGGCTCATATGCACCGCCCCCTGCCGGTAGCCGCCATGCTGATCCTCTACGGAGTGATTTTCCTGGTGGTGGAGGAGACCAGGAGAGGAAAGAGACCCCGACTGACCCGCATCAGCCAGATCAGCTGGAAGGATGCCCTTTTGGTAGGCTGCTTCCAGGCCTTGGCTATCGTACCCGGAACCTCCCGTTCCGGTGCCACCATCATCGGGGGTATGGTCATGGGCATGTCCAGAACCCTGGCAGCGGAATATACCTTCTACCTGGCCATTCCCACCATGCTGGGAGCTTCTGCCATCAAACTGATCAAGTTTGGCCTGCATTTTACGGGCACAGAGGCAGCTATCCTGGTGGTGGGCATGCTGGTGGCCTTCCTGGTATCCCTGGTGGCCATTAAATTCCTGATGAGTTATATCAAGCGGCACGATTTCAAGGTCTTTGGCTGGTACCGGATTATCCTGGGCCTGCTGGTGCTTGTCTTGTTCGCCGCAGGCCTTGTGAAGGGCTGAACAGGAAGCAGGGAAGAGTCGATTTGTGCTCTTGTTTAGAGTGACGGCTGCATCAGCAGCCAGAGGAGTTTATTATGTCAAAGTATTTGCTTACCTTTCTGGTAGCCATGGTACCTATTGTGGAGCTGCGGGGAGCCATTCCCGTCGCCACCGGCATGGGGGTTCCCCTCACCTACGCCTATGTGATTGCGGTAATCGGCAATATGGTGCCGGTTCCCTTCATCTATTTCTTTGCCAGAAAGGTTCTGGTCTGGGGAAGCACCAAGAAGGGCATCGGGAAATTCTTCCGTTTTTGCCTGGAGAAGGGAGAAGCCGGGGGGAAGAAGCTGAAGGAAAAGGCCGGAAGCGGCCTCTTCCTTGCCCTCCTGATCTTCGTAGGGATTCCCTTGCCGGGAACCGGAGCCTGGACCGGGACCCTGGCGGCCTCCATGCTGGATATGGGATTTAAGAAAAGTGTCATCGCTGTTATGGGAGGTGTACTCATGGCAGGAATTATCATGGGAGCTCTGTCCGCCGGAGTCTTCGGGGCTCTGGGCGGGGTTCTGGGTCTATAAATCGGTTACGGTGTGAAAACAAAAAACCTCCGGCCTAACCGCAAATTATCATGGACATTTTGCCCCGCCTGTGTTATGATCCCGTCTTCGACACTTGAAGAAAGTTAAAGTGGCGGAACCCTTTGATTTTACA
>CAVLCU010000030.1:0-20310 GCA_963661545.1 Lachnospiraceae bacterium
GACGAATCCATTCAAGAGTGCAAAATTCTGGTTATTTGTGGGAGGTACGGCAGCGGGTCTCTTCGCTAAGAGCAAAACAGCCAGAAAGGCTTGCGTGAATGGCCTGGCTGCAGGGATGCAGCTGAAGGATAATGTAAGCGCAGGACTGCAGAATATCAAGGAAGAGGCCCAGGATATTTACGAGGATGCCAAGAGAAAAGCAGCAGGGGATGAGGAAGACCAGTGAAATATCTGATCATCTACGATAAGCCTGGCAGACTTCGGGTTCGTATGGGCAAATATGCCTTTACCAGGGAGCAGGGCTACGGTCTGGAAAAGCTGCTGCAGGACGTAGCCGGTGTCTGCTCTGTGGAGGCGACAGCCTGTAACGGAGGTATCCTGATCTCCTATCAGGGAGTCTGCCGGCAGGATTTGCTGACTCTGCTGGATGGTCTGAAGAGAAGCCAGTTGCCTGTCGCGGAGAAAAGCACGGACAATGAGGCCAGAGATCTGACTCAGGGCTTTGTCAGCCAGGTAGCCCGTATGGTTACCATGCATTATGCCATCCGTCTCCTGGTTCCGGCTCCCATAAGAACCATTATGACCCTTTGGCGGGCAACCGGCTTCCTGCGCAAGGGAATCCGGGCTCTGACCTCCGGCAAGGTGAATGTGGAGGTTCTGGATGCAGCCTCCATTACCTGTGCCCTGCTGCAGAGAGACACCAAAACGGCCTCCTCCATCATGCTTTTGCTCCGCATCAGCGAATGTCTGGAGGATACTACCCGGAAGAAGACCCGCAATGCCCTGGCAGGCAGTCTGTCGGTGCACGTGGATCAGGTCTGGATGGTGACAGAGGCAGGAGATGTCAAGGTAGCCTTGAAGGATATCCGCAGAGGAGACCGGATCCGGATCCAGGTAGGCAATATGGTACCGGCGGACGGTACGGTCCTGGAGGGCAATGCCATGGTCAATGAGTCCTCTATGACCGGGGAATCCATGTCCGTTCTTCGCAAGGAGGGACATACGGTCTATGCAGGAACCGTGGTGGAAGAGGGAAGTATTGTAGTAGAGGTGAATAAGCTGCCCTCCGAGAGCCGGATTCAGTCGGTAGCCCGTATGATCGACCAGTCGGAACAGCTGAAGGCAGGACTGCAGGGCCGGGCAGAGCGGCTGGCAGATACCATCGTTCCCTTTAGCTTTGCGGCTTCCCTGGCTACCCTGGTATTTACCCGGAATTTCACCAAGGCCATGTCGGTATTGATGGTGGATTACTCCTGTGCCCTCAAGCTATCCATTCCTATTGCTGTGATCTCCGCTATGCGGGAGGCGGCAGGACGGCGGATGCTGGTGAAGGGGGGCAAGTTCCTGGAGAACTTTGCCCAGGCGGATACCATTATTTTCGATAAGACCGGTACTTTGACCTCTGCCTCTCCGGTGGTGGCCAAGGTGGTGCCCCTCAATGGCTATAGCCGGGAGGAGGTACTGCGGGACGCTGCCTGCCTGGAGGAGCATTTCCCCCACAGTGTAGCCAAGGCCATCGTTCACAAGGCCGAGGAGGAGGAACTGCATCACCGGGAGGAGCATGCCAAGGTGGAATATGTGGTAGCCCACGGCATCAGCACTATCCTGCGGGACCGCCGGGCGCAGATCGGAAGCGCTCATTTCATCTTCGAGGATGAGAAAGTCCCCTACACAGAGGAAGTCCAAAGGGTGGAAGCCCAGGAAATGCAGGGCCTGTCGGTGATCTACCTGGCCATCGGCAAGGAGGTGGCCGGCCTGGTGGGCATCGAGGATCCGGTGCGGCCGGACGCCGCCCGGGTGGTAGAAGACTTGCGGAAAAAGGGCTTTCGCCATATCATTATGATGACCGGAGACAACGAGGCCTCTGCCGCCCGGGCTGCCGCAGAACTTCATATCAGGGAATATCACGCCCAGGTGCTGCCGGAACACAAGGCAGAGATGGTACAGCGTCTGAAGGAGGAAGGCCACAAGGTGGTGATGGTGGGAGATGGCATCAACGATTCTCCGGCCCTGGCCTCCGCGGATGTATCTGTGGCTATGAAGGATTCCTCGGATCTGGCCAAGGAAGTAGCAGATATCACCCTTTTGTCCGAGAACCTGACGGATCTGCTGGTCTTGCGGGAGCTCAGTGAGAGGCTGCTGGCCAGAATCTATCAGAATTATGGCCTGATTCTGTCCTTCAATACCGCCCTGATGGGACTGGGCATCGCAGGGGTTCTGACTCCCTCTGCCACCTCCCTGATGCACAATCTGTCTACCATGGCCATCAGTGCAGGGAGTACGAGACTCTATCTGGATAAGGCGGAGGAAAAAAATAAATTTTCCTCTTTACAAAGGGCTCAACCTGTGGTAGTATATGAGCGTGGTTAGAAGATGCTAACCAGCTGCATACAAAAATCCTTTCAAATGTTGTGATGACCGGGATATTTCCGGGAGTTACAGCGACCCAGTGAAGAAAACGGGGTGCGCACAGCCCCGTTTCTTCAAAACCAATAGTTAGAAAGGGCTAACTTATGAGGGAGTCAGATTTCGCAGAAGCAACCGAATGCAGGAAAGGCAGGGAGGGGACAGAGGAGAAGACCCGCATACAGACCGCAAGCCAGTGTGCCCCTGTTATCGCCGGAATCAAGGTCTCCAACCTCCTGATCCTGGATGAGGTAAGCCCTCTGACTATCATGAAGCTGCTGGATGGAACCGGCCTGTCCGTGGCCCATCTCTACAATGGATGCAGCCGTAAGGTTTGGTTGGTCTATTGGCTGGAGGGCGTGGAGGAGATTCTGAGCAGACCGGAGAATCAGAGCTTTCTGAGATGTCTGGGCTACCGGGATTTCGATTGCGGCGCTGTTCTGGCGCATTTGAAGGAAAGGTATCAGGCCTACTTAGGCTTGGGGGAGACCTATCCCCATGAGCTGGGTCTGCTGTTAGGCTATCCCCTGGCTGACGTACAGGGATTCATGAAAAACCGGGGTAAGAATTACCTGTATTCCGGCTACTGGAAGGTCTACAGCAATGCAGAGGAGGCCAAGAAAACATTTGCCAGATATACCCAGGTGCGGCAGGAAGCGGTTCGGTTTGTCCGTGAGGGCAAGGGCTTCTGGGAGATGGCAGCTGCTTATGCATGAGAAGAAAGAAGCAGCGATTGGCTGTTTGCAAGGACAAGAGAAGATACAGGAGGAAATCATGAGTCAGATTATCGTGGCCTATTGGAGTGGAACAGGCAATACGGAATTGATGGCCCAGGCCATCGGAAAAGGCATTGAAGCCGCAGGCGGGGAAGCCAGGGTGGTATCCATGGAGGATATCAGCCCTGCTGATTTGAAGACGAGCACCTCTTTTGCCCTGGGCTGTCCGGCTATGGGGGCAGAGGAGCTGGAAGATACCATTGTAGAACCCTTCGTAGATGAAGTGGAGAGATTCGCAGCCGGTAAGAGAATCGCCTTGTTCGGTTCCTATGACTGGGGCGATGGGGAGTGGATGCGGACCTGGACCGACCGGATGAAGGATGCGGGAGCAAGCATCATCGGGGATGAGGGCTTGATCTGCAACAATGAGCCGGATGAACAGGCCAAGGCATCCTGCCAGAAGCTGGGCCAGGAGTTGGTAGCCGGCTGATCCTCTTTCGACTGGTGCCGGAGACAGCATCGGCATACAGGTAACACTCTTATTTTAACAATTACTCAAATTTGTTTGATTACCCATCATTAAGGCCGGGATGTTCCCATCAAACATCCCGGATCCTCCTCCAAACAAAGACAGCCCTCCTGCAGGTGTCCATCAGGCACCCCAGGAGGGTTTGCTTTTGTGGGGAGGAGGGATCCCTCACAAAAATAATCAGAAAACAACAGAAATCAAAGAAGGAAACAGGCGAAAACACAGAAGAATGAACGATTGACAGACAGAAGTAAAAACTTTATACTGAAAGCGTGGTGTTGATATGCTTTTGCTTTGTTTGAGGGTTTTCAGACCCGAGACGTCGGCTGAGAGCAGGGAGTGCGTCTTGCTCTTGCAGCCGATAGTAAAGGATTGGTGGAGGAAGAAGCATGAAAAAAAACCTGATTGTGGGTCAGTCCGGCGGACCGACTGCGGTAATTAACTGCAGCCTGTACGGTGTTGTGACGGGAGCCTACAGGGAGGAACAGATTGACAAGGTCTATGGCATGGTCAATGGAATTGACGGCTTTCTGAAGGGAAAGAAGCTGGATTTCCAGCCCATGTGGGAGGACGGGAGTCTGGAGAAGCTGAGGACAACTCCGGGTGCCTTCCTGGGATCCTGCAGATACAAGCTGCCGGAGGATCTGACAGATGCAGTTTATGATGATATTTTCGCTAAATTAGAAGAACTGAATGTGGGTTACTTCTGCTATATCGGCGGCAATGATTCCATGGATACGGTAAGCAAGCTGTCCCGGGTGGGAGCTGCCCGCCAGAGTGACATCCGTTTTATGGGTGTGCCCAAGACCATTGATAATGACCTGGTTCTGACAGACCATACCCCCGGCTATGGAAGCGCAGCCCGCTATGTGGCGGAGACAGTCCGGGAGATTACCTATGACGCCAGCGTCTATGACAGCAAGTCCGTGACCATTGTGGAGATTATGGGACGGGACGCAGGCTGGCTGACGGCCTCCAGCGTATTGGCCAGAGAGGCAGATCGGAGGAATCCGGCTCTGATCTATCTTCCGGAGGTGGATTTTGATATTGACCAGTTTATCGGTCAGGTAGAGGCAGCCATGAAGGAGCAGCCCAACCTGGTGGTATGCGTGTCAGAGGGCATCCATGACGCCCAGGGCAAGCTGATCTGCGAATATGAATCTGAGACAGGACTGGATTCCTTTGGCCATAAGATGCTGGCCGGATGCGGCAAGTATCTGGAGAAGCTGGTGAAGGATCGGCTGGGCTGCAAGGTACGTTCCATTGAGCTGAATGTCTGCCAGCGGTGTTCCGCCGCTATGATGTCAGCAGCCGACCAGGAGGAGGCAGTGAAGGCAGGGGCATTTGCAGCGGCATCTGCCGTGGCAGGAAGCACCGGCATGATGGCGGCCTTCCAAAGACAGGAAGGGGAGGACTACCGCATCGAGTGCGCCTTGATGGATGTCAATGAGATCTGCAACAAGGTGAAGAAGGTTCCCCTGGATTGGATCGTCCGGGAGGGAAGTGACCTGGCGCCGGCCTTTACCGAATATGTGAAGCCCCTGGTACAGGGAGCCGTACCGCTGCCCATCGGAGAAGACGGTCTGCCTGCTTTTGTCAAGAGATAAAGAGGCCGGATCAGGCAAAGAAACAATTCATAGTTATAGGAGGTAGGAAAATGGCACTTGTAACAACAACAGAGATGTTTCGTAAGGCATATGAAGGCGGATATGCGATTGGTGCTTTCAATGTAAACAACATGGAGATCGTACAGGGTATTACAGAGGCAGCCGGAGAGCTGAATTCTCCCCTGATCCTGCAGGTTTCCGCCGGTGCCAGAAAGTATGCCAACCATACGTATCTGGTTAAGCTGGTGGAGGCAGCCCTTATCGAAAATGATATCCCCATCGCCCTCCATCTGGATCACGGCGCTGATTTTGAGATCTGCAAGTCCTGTATCGATGGCGGATTTACCTCTGTCATGATCGATGGGTCTCACTTTGATTTCGAGGAGAATATCGCTCTGACCAAGAAGGTAGTAGAATATGCCCATGATAAGGGCGTTGTGGTAGAGGCTGAGCTGGGTAAGCTGGCCGGTGTAGAGGATGATGTCAATGTATCCGATGCCGATGCCTCCTATACCCATCCTGGTGAGGTAGAGGAGTTTGTAAGCCGTACCGGAGTGGATTCCCTGGCCATTGCCATTGGAACCAGCCATGGCGCCTTCAAGTTCAAGCCGGGCCAGAAGCCCCAGCTGAGATTCGACATCCTGGAAGAGGTATCCAAGAGACTGCCGGGCTTCCCCATCGTTCTCCATGGAGCATCCTCCGTATCTCAGGAATATGTGAAGATCATCCAGGAAAATGGCGGCAATCTGGCAGATGCCATCGGTATTCCGGAGGACATGCTGCGTCAGGCAGCCAGATCTGCAGTATGTAAGATCAACATCGACTCCGACCTCCGTCTGGCCATGACAGCCGGTGTGCGGGAGGTTCTGTGGAACAAGCCGGCCGCTTTCGACCCCAGAGAGTATCTGAAGGTAGGCCGTGCCAATGTAAAGGACCTGGTAAAGCACAAGATTACAGAAGTATTAGGAAGCGCAGGAAAGGCCTGAGAAAAAGGAAGCCCTTGCTCTTTGCAACTGACAATGGTATGATGGATAGCAACCGGACCCACCCGGTTGCTATTTTAAATTGAAAGCCCCGGACGGCAGACACAAGCTGTGGGATGCTCGCATACCACAGCTTGTGGATATCGGACGGGCAAGCCGATATCCGCAAGTAGGACGATAGTCCGGATTGCGGATACCGGCGGCGACTGCGAGAGCACGTGAGTGCGGAGCAGTCGGCTTTCAAGTGTAGAGAGAAGCGACACTTACCGGAAGCTGCGGGGGCACTTTGTAGAGAGCACTCTGTACGGAGCACGTGAGTGCGGAGCAGTCGGCTTTCAAGTGTAGAGAGAAGCGACACTTACCGGAAGCTGCGGGGGCACTTTGTAGAGAGCACTCTGTACGGAGCACGTGAGTGCGGAGCAGTCGGCTTTCAAGTGTAGAGAGAAGCGACACTTACCGGAAAAACCCCGGACGGCAGACCTGCTCTGCCCTGTGTTTTACTATAGGAGGAATAATGGCAAGGAATGCAAAATGGTATGAACTGGATAATGCGGCGAAGATCGTCCCTTCCACGGCCCAGGGTTCGGATACCCGGGTCTTTCGGATCTGCTGTGAGCTGAAGGAGGAAGTGGACGGGGACATCCTGCAGGCTGCCCTGGACAGAACCATCCGGGAATTTCCGCATTTTAACTGTATCCTGAAGAAGGGTCTCTTCTGGTATTATCTGGAGGCCAGTGCCAGGAAGGCCAAGGTGACCCGGGAGAATCTGCCCCCCTGTAGTGCCCTCTATACGGACGGGAAGCGGAACCTTCTCTATCGGGTCTTTTATTACCGGAACCGGATCAATCTGGAGATGTTTCATGTATTGGCGGACGGAACCGGGGCTTTTATTTTCCTAAAGAGTATCGTGGCCCATTATCTGGTGATGCGCTATGACTTGCCGGAGGAGATCGTGCCGGAGGAGAGGTCCTCGGTCAGCGAGAAGACCGGAGATGCTTTTCGCCATTTCTATGAGAATCGCAAGACCAAGAGCTGTCTGGAGGAATGGCCATCCAGCAGGGCCTACCGCCTGAAGGGGGAACGGAATGAGGGCTTCGGCCTCCAGCTGCTGGAGGGGACGGTGTCCCTGAAGCGATTCCTGGAGGTATGTCACCAATACAAAGCAACCATTGCCATTTTCACGGTTTCTCTCTATGCGGAGGCCATCCTGCAGGAGATGACTGTGCGGGAGAGGAGACTTCCCGTGGTGATTACGGTTCCGGTGAATCTGAGGAATTATTTCCCCTCGGATACTACCCGGAACTTCTTCGGGGTTATCAATGTCCCCTTTCAGCCGGCAGATTACGATGGAAGTCTGGACAGTATTGTGGAGAAGATCCGTCAGACCTTCGAGACCCGGCTGACGGAGGAGGAGATCTTCCGCACCATGAATGCCTATGCGGCGCTGGAGCATAACTGGGCGGTGAAGATGGTGCCCCTCTTCCTGAAGGATAAGGGAATAGCCGGTATGAACTTCCTGATGAAGCGGGGGATTACCAGCACGGTATCCAATGTGGGCAAGGTGGTGATGCCCAAGGAGATGGAACCCTATATTAGCAAGTTCAGCAGCTTTATGGCTGCGGAGAGCACCCAGGTCTGCATCAGCTCCTTTGGGGATGCCCTGACCTTCGGGGTGGCTACGGCCTTTAAAAATCATGGGGTATCCATGAATTTCTTCCGCCGGCTGACAGACCTGGGAATTCCGGTGGTGCTGGCTACGACGGATTATGATGCCTATGAGGGACAGGGAGGTGACAGGCGTGCAATATTGCGGAAAATGCCGAATCAAAATCCAGGGAAATAAGAGGTGCTGTCCTCTTTGCCAGGGAGAATTGACAGGAGAGCCCTCCCCGGCTCCCTTTCCCAGCTTGCAAAAGGAGGGGAGATTTCATCTGCCCCTGGGAAAGTTCTTTACCTTCCTGCTTCTGACCTTGGAGATTGTTATGACGGCCATATGGTTCTTGTCGGAATTTCAGCTGGCCTGGGTGCCCTTTGTCATGCTGGGAGCCCTGGTAGTCTGGCTGAATGTGGTCTTGGGACTCTATTTTAAGAATAATATTATCAAAAATATCACCATCCAGGTCTATCTGGTTATGGTCATCTGTTATGTGGTGGATCGGTGTACCCATTTTCACGGATGGTCTGTGGAATGGCTGATCCCCTGCTGCTTCCTGGGCCTGGTAGTGGCCACAGTTTGGATCGGCAAGGGTATCGGCCTGGCCCTGGAGGAGTATATCCTTTATCTGGCTGTGGATATGGTCCTGTCCCTGAGCCAGATCGTTTTTCTGGTAAGCCAAAGCAACAAGTTCGTCTGGCCGGCTGTCATCAGTCTGGCTCTGCTCCTGATTCTGGGGTCTGCTGCCTTGATCTTCCGCTTTCGGGATCTGAAGAATGCGGCGGAACGTCTCTTCCATATGTGAGGGGATGACTTGCCCTTGGGCTGCCATCATAGAACTTGAGATAGGGAGAGATCCATGAAGGGAAGAGAATTAAGACCGGCCAAGCCCCTGAGTGTTAAAGTAGGGGATTTTGTGGAGAATTCCATTGAGAAGAATATCATCCAGAGGAGGCAGGCGCCGGCCTTGCAGGGAGAGCCCCAGCCGGGGGTCTGGTATACCATCCCCATTCCGGAGGGAATCACGGGGGATGGATCAGAGTATTATATCTATGTGAAGAAGGGAAGGTCGGATGGGCTGTGTGTCTTTCTCTCCGGTGGCGGCGTGGCCTGGAACGAATATACGGCGGCACGGCCGGTGACGGGGGGCAAGGTGGCGGCAGGTCTGCCCAATTATTATTGGAATAATCTGCGGCCCTTTACCCAGATCATGAATATCCATACCGGGATCACGGAGACGGGAAATGAGAAAAATCCCTTCGATGACTGGAATTTTATCATTATTACCTATGCTACCGGGGATTTCCACATAGGGAATCATGACTTCCCTTATACCGGGGAGGATGGGAGCTCCCAGATTCTCCATTTCCATGGCTATGGGAACTTCCTTCGGGGGATGGAGGCAGGCCGGGAGCTCTTTCATAAGCCAGGTAAGCTTCTGATTGCCGGGGACAGCGCAGGAGCCTTTGCCGTTCCCGCCCTGGCGGATGAGATCCTGGCGGATTTCTATCCCGGCTGCCAGGATGTGACTCTCCTGTCGGACAGCGGCCTTTTGCTCTATGATCAGTGGCAAAGGACAGCCCGGAGAGTCTGGGAGGCTCCGGACAAGTTCTGGAAGCCCATTAAGGGCCCTAATCTGACCCTGGAGTGGTACCGCAGTCTCTACAAGAAGAGAGGGGACAGCCTGAAGTATCTCTATGCCAGCTCCGTAAGGGATTATCTCCTTAGCGCCTATTATAATGACGTAGCCCATAAGACCTACAAGACGGACAGCGAGGTGCAGGAGGTCTTCTATCATCAGCTGCAGGAGATGGTGGCTGACCTGAAGAACCTGACCCCCCGCTTTGGTATTTTCCTCAATGATTGGAAAAATTTCTTCCTGATGCGGGGAGGAACGATCCATACGGCAGTGCGGGAGCGGCAATTCTACCACAAGACCAGATCCGGAATCAGTATGGCAGACTGGCTGGCTCAGGCGGTGGAGGGAGAGATTCGGGATGTAGGGCTGGATCTTCTGGATGGATAGAAAATATGAGCACAATTATAGATAAATTCGGACATTATGTAAGTAAAGAGGTGGGGATTCATCCCGCCAGAGCCAGGAAACTTCTGATTGCCGGCTACCGGGCCAAGAAGGCCCAGCTTCGGTTCTTTCCCGACAAGAGGCTGTCTCCGGCCCGGAATTATATGGCACTTCAGTCCATGGAGGCCAGCCTTTTTCCCCTGCTTCAGCCAAAGCGGTCGGCCCTGGTCAATATTTTCATGCCCTGTGAGCTTTTGCAGGCTCTGGAGATCCGGC
Organism: Lachnospiraceae bacterium; assembly: GCA_963661545.1. Taxonomy (GTDB): domain Bacteria; phylum Bacillota; class Clostridia; order Lachnospirales; family Lachnospiraceae; genus Scatomonas. The sequence goes on from CAVLCU010000030.1 coordinate 10,195, forward strand.
CCATGTTTGCCGAGGCAGTCTCCAGCTATATCAATGGGGCAGCTGCGGAAAAGGGCTTTATTGAGTATGCACAAGGTCAGGGGCTGGCAGAGACCTTTTGCTCCTACCACAAGGTCTTGCTGGGGGGGATTCTATCCGGGGTGCTCCCCAAGCCCCGCCTGATTGTCAACTCCTCCCTGGTCTGTGATGCCAACAATCTGACCTTTCGGATGGCAGCAGACCATTACGGCATTCCTCATTTTTATCTGGATGTTCCCTACGAGAGGTCCCAGGATAGCCTTTCCTATGTGGCAGACCAGCTGCGGGAACTGACCCGGTTTCTGGAGGAAATCACCGGCCAGAGACTGGAGGAGGACAAGTTAAAGAAGATCGTGGCCACAAGCGGCCGCACCCTGGCTCTCTTTCGGAGAAGCCAGGAGCTGAAGCGGGGGAAATATCTGCAAAATGACCTGACCAGTGAGTTGTATGAGATATTTGCCACCCATGCTCTGCTGGGAACCCCTCAGATGGAGGACTATGCCCGTATGCTTTGTCAGGATCTGGAAGAATCCCAGCCTGGCAAGGGGGTACGCCTGCTGTGGATGCATACCATTCCCTATTATCAGCCCCCCCTGCGGGATCTGCTGAACTTCAATCCCAGATGTCAGGTGGTCTCCTGCGATATGAATTACGATTATCCGGCGGAGATGGATCCGGAGCAGCCCTATGAGAGCCTGGCAAGACGGCTGGTAGAAAATAGCTTTAACGGGTCTTGTGACCACCGGATTGCCCGAAGCCTGGCCATGTGCAGGCAGCAGGAGATTGACGGCGTGGTATATTTCTGCCATTGGGGCTGCAAGCAGACGGCGGCAGCCGCCCAGAATGTCAGGAGTGCCCTGGAAGACCAGGGATATCCGGTTCTGATCCTGGATGGAGACGGATGCGACAGGAGTAATTCCAGCAATGGGCAGATAGCCACCCGTATGCAGGCCTTTGTGGAAATGCTGGAGGACAGGAAGAAAGAATGATATATTATATGTGTAAATATACCCCCCTGGAGCTTCTGGCCGGTTTTGGGGTGGACTGCCACAGGCTGGAGACGGAGACGGATTCCTTTGAACAGGCAGAGGAGCTGGGACATCCCAACATCTGCGGCTATGGCAAGGCTCTCCTGCAGGCAGCCATGGCGCCGGAGGTGCAGGACCTGGTGCTGGTGAATTGCTGTGATGTGGTGCGGCGGATCTATGATATCCTGAAAGAAAGGAAGAAGATGCACTTCCTGACCCTCTTGGATCTTCCCCACAGGAAGGGGGAGGCGGAGCGAAAGCTCCTGCAAAGGCAGCTCCAAGGACTGGTGGAAGCTTATGCAGCCTGCAGCGGGCGGGAATTTCAGCCCAAGCTGGCCTGGGAAGCCTGGAGACAGGAAGCCAAGACAAGCAGCAGGCAGGGGGCAGGCCGGGAGGGAGGATCGGCAGAGCCCTATATCAGCCTGCTGGGAGCCCATGGCGGCAAGGCCTTGCTCCGGCAGGCGGAGGAAGGCTTTGCCATCCGAGTCAGGGATGATACCTGCAGCGGCAATCGCCATCTGGCCTTTCGGCTGGAGCGGGAAGAAGGAGAAGAGTCAAAGAGACTGACAGGGGAGAAAGAGGCAGACTCTGGAGAGCCTGGGACTGGGGAGGCCTTCCTGAGGGCATACAGCAGAGCTTTGCTGGAGCAGCCCCCCTGTATGCGGATGTGTGATATCTCCGGCAGAAGGGATCTGACCGGCCAGGGCACTCCCGACCTAACCGGTCAGGGGGCAGGGGGCTCTTCCCTTTTGCCTACCGGCCATCCGGCGGGAATCATCTACCATACCATGAAATTTTGCGATTATTACAGCTTTGAGTATGCCGCCCTGAAGGACAGGGAGGGAATTCCCCTCCTGAAGATTGAGACCGACGGCAGCCGGCAGAGCAGCGGCCAGCTGGCTACCCGGCTGGAGGCCTTTGGGGAGAGCCTGGGGCTGACCAGGTCAGAGAAGTCAGAGAGATCAGAGGCATCAAAAGGAGGAAAAGGCAGGTATACGGCAGGGATTGACAGCGGATCTGCCAGCACAGACGTGGTCATCCTGGATCAGGAGCGAAGGATTGCGGCCTGGTCTATCGTCCCCACAGGAGCCGGGGCAGCAGCCGGTGCCAGCCGCGCCCTTCAGGAGGCTTTGCAAAAGGCAGGAATCAGGGAAGAGGATCTGGGGCGGGTCGTTTCCACCGGATACGGCAGGGAGACCATTGGCAAGGGAGATGCCACCGTCACGGAGATCACCTGCCACGCCAGGGGGGCTCATTATCTGAATCCCCAGGTCCGTACCATTATCGATATCGGAGGCCAGGATTCCAAGGTCATTCGGGTGGATGCCCAGGGTGGCGTAGAGAATTTTGTCATGAATGATAAGTGTGCGGCGGGCACCGGCCGTTTTCTGGAAATGATGGCTCGCACCATGGAGATGACCCTGCCCCAGATGAGCCAGCTGGGAAAGAAATGGAAGAAGGAGGTAACCATCTCCAGTATGTGTACCGTATTTGCGGAGTCGGAGGTGGTCTCCCTCATTGCCCAGAATACAGAGCCTGCGGATATCATTCATGGTTTGAACCAGGCAGTCGCCACCCGGACGGCGGCTCTGGTCCGCCGAATCGGCGGTCAGGAGGCTTATATGATGACCGGGGGCGTGGCAAGAAATGAAGGCCTTGTCCAGGTACTGGAAGAAAAGTTGGGAGCCCCCATCCATGTGTCGGAATATGCTCAGCTCTGCGGAGCCATTGGGGCAGCCCTGATGGCCGCAGAATAGGCTTCAAACAGTAAAAGGAAAGAGAAGGGACTTGTGCAGATGAGAAATGAGAAAATGAGTTATCTGATCCGTATTATAGCAGGAGGTTACCTGATATACCTGGCCTATAAGCTCTTCCAGGGCAGTATTATGACCGGGGAGATGACAGGGGGCAAGAAGGTTTTGGGGATTGCTGCCTGCCTGCTTTTCCTGGTGGCAGGAGCCTTCTTCGTCATCACCAGCCTCCGTCACCTGATGCTCCTGAGTCAGGCCAGACCGGAGGAAGAGGAAGCAGAGGGAGAAGCCATAGAGGGAGAGAACCTGGAGGATGAAGCCATAGAGGGGGAGACCCCAGAGAAAGAAGCCATAGAAGAGGAGCCGTGAGGGCCTTCAAAGGGTGAGACCTCTACCAGATGTGGTGGCGGCAAAAACATTTGATTCCGATATCTTGTTATTTTGGTTAATATGCTTAAAAATGCAGGAGGGATGGGGAAAAATGTGTTTGCAATTCGTAAAATTTACGTATATAATGACCTATAAATAAAGGGTTAAGAAGGGTGAATTGCTTTTATAATATAGGACAGAGGTATCTGAATATGATAAATGCAATTCAAGAGTACATTAGGTATTTACATCATGTGAAACAGACCTCCCATAATACGGAGCTTTGTTATGAGAGGGATCTGAAGAAGGCAGCGGATTATTTCGCCGGTCAGGAGATTGAGAATCCCCAGGAGGTGACGGCCACCAATCTGAATTCCTACATGCTTTATCTGGAACGGGAGCAGCTTTCTCCGGCCACGGTGTCCCGCAATGTGGCAGCGCTGAAGTCTTTTTTTCGGTATCTGGTGCAGGAACACCGGATAGCGGTGGATCCCACAGGGCAGCTAAAGCCGCCCAAGGTGGAGAAGAAGGCTCCCAGCGTCCTTACCATAGAGGAGGCGGGCAGACTTCTGCGGCAGCCGGATCAGAGTACAGCCAAGGGAATCCGGGACAGGGCCATGCTGGAGCTTTTGTATGCTACGGGAATTCGGGTCAGTGAGCTGATCCATCTAAAAACTGAGGATGTGAACCTGCCATTGGGTTATATTACCTGCACAGAACACGAGAGAGACAGAATGATTCCCTTTGGGGAGACCGCCGGACAGGCCATGAGGCAGTATCTGGAGACTGCCAGGGATGCCTTGCTCAAGGGCGGGCAGAGTGAATATTTCTTCACGAATTGCTCGGGAAAACCCATGAGCCGCCAGGGCTTTTGGAAGGTTCTGAAGGGATATGCGGCGGAGGCAGGGATTACAGAAGATATCACCCCCCATACCCTGCGCCATTCCTTTGCCTTACATTTGCTCCAGAATGGAACCGATCTGAAGAGGGTTCAGGAGATGCTGGGACATGCAGATATCTCCACCACCCAGATGTATCTTCATATGGGAACCTGCAAGCCGGGGGAGGAATAGCAAGGCGACAGCCCCAGATCCGGCAGCGGCCATCTGGTGTGACAGGGTGGTATGGCAGGGAGGAAAGAACAGAAAGAGAGCGGCGGCAGACCGGAAGGGATCTGCCGCCGCTTCCCCGTTAGCACAGGGCTGCGATTTCGTAGATCAGGCGCTCGGATTGATCCCAGCCCAGGCAGGGGTCGGTGATGGACTTGCCATAGACATGGGTGCCGCAGCCGATCTTCTGGCTGCCGGGTTCGATATAGCTCTCGATCATCAGCCCCTTGACCAGGCGGGCGATGCGGGGATCGTACCTGCGGCTGTGCAGCACCTCCCGGGCGATGCGGGGCTGTTGGCTGTATTGCTTGGCGGAGTTGGAATGGTTGGTATCCACGATGGTGGCGGGATGGAGCAGACTGGTTTGCTCATATTTGTCCGCCAAAAGCTCCAGATCCTCGTAGTGATAGTTGGGGATGGAGTTGCCATGTTTGTTGGTAGCTCCCCTCAGGATGGTATGAGCCAGGGGATTGCCGGTGGTATGGGTTTCGGCGCTGCGATAGATGAAGGTATGGCCGCTCTGGGCTGCGATGACCGAATTCAGCATGACAGACAGGTCCCCGCTGGTGGGATTCTTCATGCCTACCGGGATATCCAGGCCGGAGACTGTCAGGCGGTGCTGCTGATTCTCTACCGACCTGGCGCCGATGGCCACATAGGCGAGAAAGTCCGATACATAGCTCCAGTTGGCCGGGTAGAGCATCTCATCGGCTGCCGTCAGACCGGATTCCTCTATGGCCCGAATATGCATATGGCGCATGGCCAGAAGGCCAGCCAGAAGATCCGGCTTCTTCTCCGGGTCTGGCTGGTGCACGATACCCTTATAGCCTTCTCCGGTGGTTCTGGGCTTATTGGTATAGATTCTGGGAATCAAAAGCAATTTGTCTGCTACCTTATCCTGCACCTTGGCCAGGCGGTTGACATAATCGCAGACGGAATCCTCATTATCCGCGGAACAGGGGCCGATGATGACCAAAAACTTGTCCGATTCTCCTGTGAAGACCTTTTTGATCTCCTGATCTCTGGCTTCCTTGATCTCGAGAGCCTTGGCAGACAGGGGATATTGATCTCGGATCTCCTCCGGCGTAGGCAATTCCTTTATTGTGTGAAAACTCATAGGTTTTTCTCCTTTGATCCAATGAAATAAAGTCTCTTTTGTCTCTGGTTATCATACTACCCGGGAAGCGCTTTCGTCAAGGAGACTGTGAAAGTCCGGCAGGCGGCAGACTCGAGGCGGGGAATTTCCGCCGAACCGATCTCTTGGAGGGATGCACCAGAGCGGAGGTACCGCAGGGTAATTTCTTGCCGGAAAAGGAGAATAGACTTATACTGGATGCATGAAAACCGGACGGTGGGAGGAAATGATAGATGCGTATCTGTATTATGGCCTGTCGTGTGCTGACCCGGGAATTATCTTCTCTGGTGGCCACCTGTGAAAATGATGTGGATGTCACCTGGCTGCCTCAGGGTCTGCATGAGACACCGGTTCTGCTTCACAAAGCCATTGAGAAAAAGCTGGAGGCCCTATATGACCTGATTGCCCGCAAGCTGCAGCGGCGCAGTCCGGATTATATCCTTTTGGGCTACGGACTCTGTTCTAAGTCTATTGTAGGACTTCAGGCAAAGAAGATCCCCCTGGTGGTGCCCCGGACGGAGGACTGTCTGGGTCTTTTTCTGGGATCCCAGGAACGATATCTGAATTATTTTGAGAAATACAAGGGTACCTATTGGCTGAACAGCCAGTGGGTCAGAAATGTGCCGGATCTGGATCCGGATTACGAACAAAAGCTTTATCAAGAATATCTGGAAGAATACGAGGACGAGGATACAGCACAATATCTGGTGGATATGTATCGGGAGAATCTGAAAAATTACCGCCATGTAGGCTATATCGGAACCAAAGTCTATGACGACCGGCGAGAGAGGGAGAGTGCCAGAGCATTTGCCCGTCGAAAGGGGCTTGATTTTCTGGAACGGGAGGGAGATAATCGCCTGCTGCGGAAGATGGTGGAGGGGGAGTTTGATGAGAGGGATTTTCTCATAGTGCCTCCGGGTTATCAGATTGCCTACAGTAATGGGCCGGAGCGGGTGATTGCCATTCCGGCAGAGGGAAAGGAAGAAGAGAAATGAATCTATTGACTGCGGAACACTTGACCAAGGCCTACAGTGAGAGAAGCCTGCTGGAGGATGCCTCCTTTAGCCTGCAGGAGGGGGAGAAGGTAGGCATGATCGGTGTGAATGGCATGGGAAAGTCCACTCTGCTGCGAATTTTGGCCGGGGCGGAGGAGCCGGATCAGGGTCAGGTGATTATGGGCAATTCTGTCAAGAGGAGCTATCTGCCCCAGGATCCCAAGTTTTGGGAGGGAGAGACGGTTTTATCTGCCGTCCTGCGGACGGAGATGGAGGAGGCGGAGGATTTTGAACGAGAGAGTGAGGCCAAGTCCCTGTTGGATCGCCTGGGCTTTCGAGATCTGGAGCAGCCGGTCAGGGAATTGTCCGGCGGGCAGAAAAAAAGGGTGGCATTGGCTCATGTCCTGCTGCAGCCTGCGGATCTGCTGATTCTGGACGAGCCCACCAACCATCTGGACAGTGAGATGGCTGATTGGCTGGAGGCTTACCTATTGCGGTTTCGGGGAACCCTGGTCATGGTGACCCATGACCGGTATTTCCTGGATCGGGTGGCTACCCGGATTGTGGAGGTGGACCGGGGGGCAATCTATTCCTATCCCGGCAGCTACAGGGACTATGTCCGGCTCAAGGAGGAGAGGCTGGATATGGAGCAGGCGAGCGAGCGCAAGAGGCAGAGCATCCTGCGGACGGAGCTGCAATGGCTGGCCAGGGGCGCCAGAGCCCGATCCACCAAGCAAAAGGCTCATATCCAGCGGATTACGGATCTGCAGCAGGTGGAGGCCCCCCGTCCCGAGAAAAGGCTGGAGATGACCTCCCTGTCCTCCCGCATGGGGAAAAAGACCCTGGAGGCCTGCCAAATCCGCAAATCCTTCGGGGATAAGACCTGTATAGAGGGATATAGCTATATTTTTCTGAAGGATGACCGCATTGGTATCATCGGCCCCAACGGATGTGGAAAAAGTACCCTTTTGAAGATCCTGACCGGCACTCTGGAACCGGATTCCGGGAGGGTAGAGAGGGGAACCACCATCCGGATCGGATATTTCTCCCAGGAAAATGAATCTATGGATGAGTCTTTGAAGGCTATTGAATATATCCGGGAGGTGGCCGAGTATATCACCATTCCGGAAGGAAAGATTACGGCCTCCGCCCTGATGGAGCGCTTTCTCTTCGACGGAACCATGCAATGGACCCGGATCGAGAAGCTGTCCGGCGGAGAGAAGAGGAGGCTCTACCTGCTTCATGTCCTTATGGGAGCTCCCAATGTACTGATTTTGGATGAGCCTACCAATGATCTGGACATTCAGACCCTGACCATCCTGGAGGATTACCTGGACAGCTTTCCGGGGATTCTCATCGTGGTATCCCACGACCGCTATTTCCTGGATCGAACCGTACGCAGGATCTTCGCCTTTGAAGGCCAGGGGCGGATCCGTCAATATGAGGGAGGATACAGCGACTATCTGGCAGAGAGGCAGGCAGAGGCAGCCGAGGAGAAACACTCGAAGGAAGAGAGAAAATCCCTTTCATCCGGCCAAGGCCCCAAAGCAGGTCAGTCTCCTCAGTCGGATCAAGGGGGCGGAAGGGGTCAAACTGTTTTGCCCCAGCAAGGGGATCCGTCCCTCCAGCCCGGTTCATTCAGTAAAAATGGAAAACCCAGGATGGCCAAGCTGCGATTTACCTACAAGGAAGAGAGGGAATATGAAAGGATTGATGGGGAGATTGAGCAGCTGGAGAACCGGATTAAGCAGCTGGAAGAGGAGATGGAGGCGGCTGCCTCCCAATATAGTAAGCTCAATGACCTCATGAAGGAAAAGGAGGAGTCAGAGGCTCAGCTAGAGGAGAAGATGGAACGCTGGGTCTATCTCAATGAGCTGGCCGAGAAAATCGCATCCCAGCCCTGAACCTATCCCTCGGGAGGAAGCAGACCGCCAATCGTCGGAAAAATATTGTAGAATGTATCATCCCGTCTTCGACACTTGGATGAAAGCAAAGAGCCGAAAGCCCTGTAAATATAACCGTTTCCGTTCATAAGGAAGTATTTTCTTATGAGAGAAAAGGTCGCAACCTCTGTTATAGAGGCTGCTGCCTTTTCTCTTTCTGCGGTAGATCACGGCCTTGATGATTCTGCGATAGCAAGCATCTCCTTTATGGTTGCAAGGTCTACAAGTCCGACACCGGTAAAGTGGATGTCAATACGCACCCGCTTATGTCCGTTCACCATTTCACTGTTGTGAACCTCAATCCGCTTGATGATTTTATTGACCACTTCTGGCGTGAGCGTTTCCATGCTGGAGTATTCCCTGAGTCCTGCCAGCAAAAGCCGAATATCCACGCTCTCCCGTTCCAATTGGGCCAGTTCTTTTTCCTTTGTGCTGACGGATTGCAATAGTTCTGCCTGCTCTTTTTCGTACTTCGCTGCCATTCGAGAATAACGCTCATCAGATAACTTTCCAGCGAAATTATCCTCATAGAGTTTGGCAATCAGTCGGTCGATTTCGTCTACACGGTGCTTTTCGGCGGTAATATCTGATTTAATAGACCTGATATTCTGATCTTTTCCCGCAGATTGTTGCTTTCCGATCATTTGCAAAAAGAATGATTCGTGACAGGTGACAAAATCTGCAAGATCACTGACCGCCACGGAGACGATTTGCTCCAGCACGACATTCCGAATATAGTGAATTGTGCATTCTCCTCGACCGGACTTGTAATTGGCACAGCGAAAAAATTCCTGATCTGCCTTCAAACTCTTAGCCGCACAAAAGTGGAGCTTTGAACCGCAGTCTGCGCAAAAAACCAATCCGGAAAACAGGCTTGTTTTTCCCGTCGCAGTCGGGCGACGCTTATTTTTGCGCAGCTCCTGTACTCTAAGCCAAGTGTTTTCGTCAATGATCGCTTCCTGTGCGTTCGACACGATGCTCCATTCCTCCTCCGGCTTGCGTATCAGCTTGTGCACTTTGTAGCTGACAGTGGTCGTTTTCAGATTAACCATACAGCCGGTGTATTTCCGGTTACTTAAGATGGCGTCAATGGTGCTGTCCTTCCATAAATATGGATCGCTCGGCATAGGACGATTGGCGGAAGAAGAACCGATTGAATGATAATAGGCGGTAGGTGTGAACACCTGCTCTTTTTGCAGAAGCCTCGCAATCTGCTCCGGGCCTTTTCCTTCAAGACAAAGGTGGTTCTGAATACTGTTGCTCTCTCCGTCCAAACCGTCGTCCTGCGAAAGGCGACAGTAAAGGGCGGTGATTTTTTCTTGGTTTGCATTTCGTTCATTTAATGTTTCTCCAACTATATCCCCCGTGCGTAACTTCGCCACAGATTGTGTCGAAGTTAAATCTGTCCGTTTGCTTTGATGGGACAGCGCCTCCATTTTCAGCTTATAGGCAAATGCCTTTTCGGAGGGCAGAATATGCTCACGGTTCAGATTACTGTCTACTACCGCAATAGCGGCAGCATCCCGGTCAAGGGCATAAATCAAGGCAGGGACCTCGGTGATCCCTGCCTTTTGTGCGGCGTGCAAGCGGCGGTGGCCGCTTATGACTTCATATTCATCTGTATCCTCTATCGGTCGGACGATCAGCGGTGAGAGAACACCTTGTGTCTGTATGCTTTCGATCAGCGTGTTCATCTCGTCATCGTCCTTGACCATCTTTTTCTTTTGGGAGAATATCCTTGACATATGCTTTTACGCTACGATATACT
>CAVLCU010000031.1:0-20224 GCA_963661545.1 Lachnospiraceae bacterium
ATTTATAATTAATTCATGTGAAGAGGAATTCAATCAGGGAGGTAAAGAGAGTTATGAGAAGAGTAGAAGAGATTATTTATGTTACTCCGGATAAGAGAGAAGATTACCTGAAGCAGCATCTGCATCCCTCAGAGAAGGTTGCCCAGATTCTTTGGATCCATGGCATCCGTAATCAGTTCTATTATAATCTGAATGATTTGATCCTGATGAGCTTTGAATATGTAGGTAAGGATTTTTATAAGGATATGGCTTCTCTGGCTGCCTATCCGGAGCTGGAGGGTTTCTTCGTGAAGAAGCGTCGGAAGGAGGTTCCCGTGGATGCCCAGATGTCCACTTGCTGGTGGGCGCCTTTGAAGCGCCTGGGAAGTGCCCTGACAGAGAGCCCTATGCCGGACGATGAGGATGAGGGCCTGACCCTGGAAGAGCAATATCGGTCCATGGTAAGCGGATACATGACAGAGGGACTTCCGGAGACAGATATTTCTTATGATGAAGATGACTGGAGTGAGTCGATTCATATCTGATATCTGAGATCTTTCAGGATTGTAAGAAAAGGGTGTCGCCATCGGCGGCACCTTTTTCTTGAGAGGGGGAGAGGACAGATGGAGAAAGGGGAGGAAAATAGCCCTATGGATGCACATATGGATGCTCATGAGATCTTGAAAATGGTGCAGGCGGGAGGCCTTTCGGTGGAAGAAGCGGAGAGCTTCTTTCGGCGGAAGCCCTATGAAGAGATGGAATATGCAAAAATTGATACCCACAGGAAATTGCGGTCCGGATTTGCGGAGGTGATTTACTGCAGCGGCAAGGCAGATGCGCACTTGCTCCATATTTTCGGAAGAATCTACCAGGAGGAGGGGGAGGTCATGGGAACCAGAGCTTCCCAGGCTCAATATGAGCTGGTGAGACAGCATTTTCCGGAGACCTCCTACGATCCCATTTCCCGGATTATCAAGATTGAGAAGGCGGATAAGCCCAGGATAGGCAAGATTGCCATATGCACGGCGGGGACGGCGGATATTCCCGTGGCGGAGGAGGCAGCCCAGACAGCGGAATTCTTCGGGAGTCATGTGGAGCGGGTCTACGATGTGGGAGTGTCCGGTCTGCATCGTCTGCTGTCTCGGGTAGATGCCATTCAAAGGGCCAATTGTGTGGTGGCTGTCGCCGGGATGGAGGGAGCCCTGGCCAGCGTGCTGGGAGGCATGGTGGACAAGCCGGTGATCGCTGTTCCCACCTCTGTGGGTTACGGAGCGAATCTCCACGGTATTTCCGCCCTCCTTACCATGATCAACTCCTGCGCCAATGGTATTGCTGTGGTCAATATTGACAACGGTTACGGGGCAGGCTATCTGGCAACACAGATCAATCGAATGGGGGTGAAGGCACATGAGTGAGCTTTTATATCTGGAATGTGCAAGCGGCATCAGCGGAGATATGTTTGTGGCGGCTCTGCTGGATCTGGGAGCGGATCAGAAGGTTCTGGAGGAGGCTTTGGAGAGCCTCCATCTGGAGGGAGCCCGGGTTCGGGTCAGCAGGGTCAAAAAATCCGGTCTGGATGCCTGCGACTTTCAGGTGCTTCTGGATGAAGCCCACGAGAACCATGATCATGATATGTCCTATCTTCACGGGCATGGGCACAAAGACTACCTGGAGAAGGACGAGGAAGATCCGCATAGGCATTCGCCGGAAGGATCCTGGGACCATGGTCACGGCCAGTCCCAGGCTGAGGGGAATCCCCATACCCATGGCAGGGGCTGGAAAGATATTATGGATGTTCTGAAGAAAGGCCGGATGAGGCCTGGGGCGCTGGCCATGGCAGAACGAATCTTTCGGATCCTTGCGGAGGCGGAGGCAAAAGCCCACAAAGTGGCCCTGGAGGAGGTACATTTTCATGAGGTGGGGGCAGTGGATTCGATTCTCGATATTGCAGGGGCAGCTGTCTGTCTGGACAATCTGGGCATTTCCCGGGTGGTAATTCCCAGAATTCGGGAAGGACAGGGAACCGTAAGATGTCAGCACGGTCTCTTGCCTGTCCCCGTTCCGGCTGTGGTCAATATTGCGGCAGCCTGGGGACTTCCCTTGCAGATCATGGAAGAGGAGGGGGAATTTGTGACCCCCACAGGCGCAGCCATTGCCGCTGCTATTCGTACAGACGGAGAGCTGCCGGAACAATTTACCATCCGAAGATGCGGAATAGGGGCAGGAAAGCGCCAGTATAGAATCCCCTCTCTCCTGCGGGCCTTCCTGATCGAGACCGGGGAAGGAGAGAAGGGGGATCAGAAAAATCAGGAGGGCAATCAGCCGGGGAATCCGGCAAGTGATCGGTTAGGACATCCGGCCAAGGAAGGTCCAAGGCCCGAGGCGGACCGGATCTGCAAGCTGGAGACCAATATCGATGACTGCAGCGGGGAAAATCTGGGATTTGTTATGGAACGGCTGATGGAGGCTGGAGCCAGAGATGTGCATTATATACCGGTCTTTATGAAGAAAAACCGACCGGCCTATCAGCTCAATGTCATCTGCAGTCCAAAGGATCGTGCATCCATGGAGGACATTATCTTTCGGGAAACCTCTACGATAGGGATTCGGTGCATGGAGATGGACCGTACCATATTGGAGAGACGGGAAGAGAGGATTACTTTCAAATGGGGCTCTGCCCGGGTGAAGGTCTGCCATCTTCCGGGGGAGGTACGAGGCTACCCGGAATACCAGGATGTGGCTGCTCTGTGCCGCCAATATAAAATTCCCTATGGGGAGATGTATCAGGAGATAGAAGAAGCCTGGAAGGCCAAGAACTTGAAGGGTATAGGAAAGTAAAGGTCCCTGGCGGATAAGGCCGCCTCCGCCAGGAAGAAAAAGCCACTGCTTCGGATAGGCCGGAGAGAGAATGAGGCGAGGGCTGCGAAAGCCCTCGCCTCTGGTATTACAGTCATGCGACACAGGTAACTAACCCCGGTTTGGCCAGGGCAAAGGGAAGCTCGAAGACCTCCAACGCAGCGCAGAACTTGTCTGCACAGGTAATCAGCCAGGCCTCCCGACTTCTGGGAAGAGGACCCAGAGGAAACATATGAGAGAGAATAGCACTTCTTTCCTTCTCTGTGACATGAAAATGTTGGGTGCTGTTGTGAGCAGCTACCTTGGGATGATGAAAGGCCTGCAGACCCTCTCCCGGTCGTTTCTCCTTGAAATCATACAGGCAAAAATCGTGGAGCAACCCGGCACGAGCCGCCATCTGGGAGTCGCAGCGGAACTTCCTCGCCAGCTTCCAGGAAATATAAGAAACATTCAGACTATGCATAAATCGTGTAGTTTTGAAATGCTGGCGATAGCGAATCAGCTTCCGGAATTCCCTGTCATCCAGGATGTCCTGTATGAGATCCAGGTACTCTGCATCCACCTCTTCCGAGACAATGATGTCCATCGGTAAATCACCCTCTTTCCTTCATTTATAATTCCATTATGAAACAGCCTTCGATTCACGTCAACCACTTTAGAAAAAAATTATAAATGAAAGCCCCGACAAGCAGCCGGGCTGAGGGCATGCAAGCATGCACCGAAGCACGGATATTTGTCGGGCAAGCCAATATCCGTAAGTAGGGCGATAGCCCGGATTACGGATATTGGCGGCGGCAGCGGGAGCACGTAAGTGCGGAGCGGCCGGCTTTCTAAAAGCCCCGACAAGCGGCCGGCTTTCTAAAAGCCCCGACAAGCGGCCGGCTTTCTGAAAGCCCCGACAAGCAGCCGGGCTGAGGACATGCGAGCATGTCGTGGGCTCTGGCTTTTGACACTGTAACCAGGAATATCCTTGTAAAAAGCGGTGACAGAGCATATAATAGGAGCAAAATAACAACTACATGAGGAGATGTTAATTATGTCAAAAGAGATCATCCATACAGACCAAGCACCTGCAGCGATCGGACCCTATGTACAGGCCGTAAAAAGTCAGGGTCTGGTCTTTATTTCCGGACAATTGGGTTTCGATATGGCTGACGGCAGCATCCCGGAGGCCGTAGAAGACCAGGCAGCCCATTCCCTGAAGAATCTGGAATCTATCATGGAGGAAGCGGGAACGGATAAGACCAGGGTGGTGAAAACCACAATTTTCTTGACGGATATGAATGATTTTGCCAAGGTAAATGAAGTATATGGCGCTTTCTTCGAGGGCAGCAACCCGGCTCGCTCCTGCGTAGCTGTGAAGGAGCTTCCGAAGGGGGCCAAGGTGGAGATAGAATGCATTGTGGAGGCTTAAGTCCCCTGCAAAACCCTATTTCTCCTTCTTAGGCCCAGGGATCGGCAGCTTTGGGGATGCGCACGCCGGTCAGCAGGTATTGTTCCCACAGAAACCATTTGCCGTCTGACCCCCGCTGGCGTAATTTGACAGGACGGGGATCGTCCGCACCGCCGCAGGGAAGAAAGAGCTTCTTATAGCCCTTTTCCTGGTCGGAGATAGGCTTGCTTTCCACAATGATGCTGTAAGGCTGGGTGGGGCTGTAGTTGTTGTCCGGCGTAGAACCCACAAAATAGGTAAAGGGAAGATAGGTCTTGCCGTCCCGAAAGCGGTCGTCCAGGAAGGAGATCTCCTGTCCGTTCAGGGGACGGGGACCCCGCAGCCAGTTCAGCATTTCTGTTCCAATGTTCTTATCCGCTGCGTAAGCGCAGAGGGCAAGCACCGTGAGGGCAGCTGTTTGGAAGGGGGTGTCAAGACTTGCCTGGGGAAGCGCCTGCATCTCGGCCAGGCTTTCCGGAAGGGAGGGGAAACGGAAGGTCTCCCGCTGATTGCCTGAGGTCTGTGCAGGGGTATTTGCCCCTTTTGGGCTTGTCTGTTTCAACTTGTCAAAGATACTCATGGCTGGTTCCTCCTTCTTTATTGATACTTCTTTGCAAGCCGGTAAAAGGCTTCCGTCAGTTCCTCTCCGGCATTGATGGGAGCATAGATGGAATGGCCGTCTGCGAATTCAAACTGGGTGGTATATGTGGTTTCATCCAGGGCAAATGTGCTCTCGTCCTCGGGTTCTTCATATTGCAGAACCTGGCTGACAAGCTGCTGGTCCCTGACGATAGCAAATATCTCCTCCGCCGATTCCCCATCGATTCGTTGATCCTCTGCCTCTATGCGGTCTACGCTGTCATCCACTGCAGCATCGAAGGAAAGAAAGTAGCTATCCGCCTCCTTTTCCAGCTGGAAAGAGTAGGAGAAGAAATGAGTCATACACTGCCTGGTGATAGATATCCCTCGAATGGTTTCTGCCTCTGCTGTCTTGTAATGCCTGTTGGCCAGCTTATAGAGGAAATCCAATGCCCTATCGCAGAGAGAAGTATTCTTTTCGATCTTGTTTCCATCGGAAAAGGTCATTCCCACGCTCTGGGAGGAGGCATCAGAGACAGGAAGGAAACGCAGGGGATTCTGGGTTCTCACAAGCCTGTCTATCTCCTTCTCCTCGCGAATGACAGCGAGAAATTCCTCTGCATCCTCCTTAGGTATGGGAAAAGAGGAGAAGGAGGTGTAATGCTCACTCTGCTCCCCTACCCGGCAGTCCGCGGAAAAGAACCAGCTGCTTTCCTGCTTATACAGACCGAAGGAATAGACAGGGATGCTTTCCGTCCCGTAATAGGCGGTATTGATCAAAACGATGTCATCAGCGCTATAATTTGCGCCCCTGCCACAGCCCAGGAGACTGATAAGAAATGATAGCAATGCCAAAACCGTCCCTGCCTTCCTCCGGTGGTGAAAGCCTTTTCCTGGTTCCCTCTTCTTATCAAGGATATCCCGGCATTTCCTGTCAAACCGCCCCATAGCAAGTCCTCCCCTTCTTCTCGATGGGTTATCGCTTTCCCTTGCTTTCTAATGCAACTATAGCATAAACCTGGGCATTCGGCAACGCTTATTCCGGGAGGAACAGATGGACTTGTCTTGTTTCTTCCTGCTCCTTTAGCGGGTAGCAGCGGCTTTGGCCTGGCCTCCCTCTTCTACGGCGATGCGGCGTACCTGGTTCAGTGCCTTGGCTACAGCCGGGACGCAGATGAGGATCACGGTAAGAATGCCTTCCACCAGCAGGTAGCTGTAGTTGTATACAATCGGATATATGGCTGTCAGTGACTTGGGGAAGCTTTCCGGCATATATTCCATCCAATAGAGATAACCGGCCAGAGAGGCAAAGACCCCTCGGCACAGAACAGCAGCGATGTAGCCCTTGACCAGACCGTGCTTCTTGTCCCGGAAGAAACCGGCAACCCCCAGGGCGGCAAAGGCCAGCAGATAATCGCAGCATACCTGGAAAAAGGTCAGATAGTAGGGATCCTGGATAAATTGCAGGACACCGTAGGCAAGTCCCACCAGAATGCCCGTTCCTGCGCCATACCAGTTGCCGATCAATACAATGAAGAGCATGGAGAAGAGGGTGACGGTTCCTCCCATAGGCAGCTTCAGAAATTGAATATAGGATGTCACATAGGCAAGGGCAATTCCCATGGCACAGAAGGCCAGACGCTTGGGAGACATGGGGGCGGACTTGGTATTGCGCCGTGCAATCACCACGGCAATCACCAAACTGACAAGAGCCACCGCGATAAACAAGCCATAGCCGGCGCCTGTAAGGCCGCCTTCCTCGGTAACAAGATACTTTAACATAAAAAAAACCTCCTTTGCATGGCAAGGGGAGGTGGCGATTCAGCGCTTCCTTACGCCGGTACTAACCGGTTCAAGTAATGAGGGTCAGAAGCCTTCCGGCCTCAATCTCAGCATGTGCTCCCCTAGCAAGTATTTTATTTAAGGCAAGTATATTCTGCAAGATGAGTCTTGTCAATACTTTTTTGCCTTCAAAAACCATTGACCCGCCCTTCATTCAGTGCTAAACTAAGTTTGTTAAAAAAATATTTATAGTGTGAGGTGTAGCACATGAGTAAGAGTTTTGATGATATCATTTCCAAAGCAGGGACGGGTCCCCTGCAGAAGCTGGCTGTTGCGGTAGCCCAGGACGATGCCGTGCTGGAGGCTGTAAGAACTGCCAAGGATCGGGGCATAGCGGATGCCATCCTGGTGGGGGATGAGGCTCAGATTCGTCAGATTGCTGCTTCCATGAACATCTCCCTGGAGGAGTTCGAGATTATCAATGAGCCGGATGTTGCGGCTGCAGCCCTGAAGGCAGTGGAATTGGTGCATGACAAGAAGGCGGACATTCTTCTGAAGGGATATCTGGACACGAAAATGTTCCTGAAGAGCCTGCTGAACAAGGAAGTGGGTCTTCGTACCGGCAAGATGATGTCCCATGTCTGTGTATTTGAGATTGAGGGCATTGACCGCCTGCTCTTCTTCACGGATGTGGCTTTCAATACCTATCCCAGCCTGGAGGACAAGGTTCATATCATTGAGAATACCGTGGAGGTAGCCCATGCCTGCGGCATCGAGTGTCCCAAGGTAGCTCCCTTGTGTGCCGTGGAGGTAGTGAATCCCAAGATGCCTCCCACAGTGGACGCTCAGGCTTTGACGGAGATGTATGAACGAGGCGAGATCAAGGGCTGCCAGGTATACGGCCCTCTGTCTATGGATCTGGCCATTGACGAGGAAGCGGCTCGTCATAAGAAGGTGGACAATCCCGTGGCCGGTCATGCGGACGTCCTGCTTTTCCCCAATATCGATGCAGGAAATATCACCTACAAGATTCTGATTCGTACCGCCAGGGTGAAGAATGGCAATGTGCTTCTGGGAGCCTCTGCCCCTGTGATTCTGACTTCCCGCTCCGATGATTCCGAGACCAAAGTGAATTCCATCGCCTTTGCCGCAGTGATTTCCAAGGCAATGGCTCAAAAAGCTTAAGGAGGATTACATGATGGGATACAAACTACTGATTATCAACCCAGGCTCCACATCTACCAAGATCGGTATCTTTGAGGACGAGACTCTTTTATTTGAAGAAACTCTGCGTCATACCTCAGAAGAAATCGGCAGATATAACCTGATCGTGGAACAGATGGATTTCCGCAAGCAGCTGATTCTGGACTTCCTGGCAGGGAAGAACTTCGACATCAAGGAACTGTCCGCTGTCATCGGCCGTGGCGGCCTTTTAAAGCCCATTCCCGGCGGCACCTATGCTACCAGCGATGCCCTCCTGGAAGATCTGCGCATCGGACGCCAGGGTCAGCACGCTTCCAACCTGGGAGGATTGTTGGCTAAGGAAATCGCTGCCCCCCTGGGAATCCCTTCCTATATTGTTGACCCGGTAGTAGTGGATGAGATGACTCCGGTAGCTCGCTACTCCGGTCTGCCGGAGATTCCCCGTATCAGCATTTTCCATGCCCTGAATCAGAAGGCAGTAGCCAAGAGATATGCCAAGGAGAAGGGAGTTCCCTACGAGTCCCTCAACCTGATCATTGCCCATATGGGGGGCGGTGTCTCCGTAGGCGCTCATCACGGCGGACGGGTCATCGATGTCAATAATACCCTGGATGGCGATGGCCCCTTCTCTCCGGAACGCTCCGGCTCCCTGCCCACCGGCGGCTTGGTGAAACTGTGCTTTTCCGGCAAATATACCCAGGCGGAGATTGCCAAGAAGCTGAATGGCAAGGGAGGTCTCACGGCCTATATGGGAACCAACGATATGAAGGAACTGTCCGAGATGGCCTTTGATCAAAAGGATGCCAAGGCAGAGAGTATTTTCCATGCCTTTACCTATCAGGTGTCCAAGGAAATCGGTGCCCTGGCTGCTGTTTTGCAGGGCAAGGTGGATCAGATCATTCTGACCGGAGGCATTGCCTATGGCAAACAGGTGGTAGAGGAAATCAAGGCACATGTGGGCTTCATCAGTGAGGTAACCGTATATGCAGGAGAAGACGAGCTGCTGGCCTTGGCTCAGGGCGGTCTTCGGGTGCTGCGGGGAGAAGAGCCCGCTATGGAATACTAAATCCAGAAGAAAAGCAGACAACCTTGTCCGGCTGTCTGCTTTTCTTGGCTTAAAATCAGGCATTTGTCCCATGCGGACAAAATGCAAATCCTGAATTGGTAGAATCAGAAAAAATCGTTAAAAAAATATTGATAAATATTTGACATATCAAGCGGGATGGAGTATAGTGGGTTTATACAAAAACTAAAATGCATTGTTTCAAGGAGGTCAAAACATGGCAAAAAAGGTTGTTTTAGCAGGTGCTTGTCGTACCGCCATCGGGAGCATGGGCGGTGCTTTAAGCACAACCCCTGCAGCGGATCTGGGAGCAATCGTAATTAAGGAAGCCCTGAAGCGGGCAGGAGTAGCCGCCGACAAGGTAGACACGGTATACATGGGCTGTGTCATCCAGGCAGGTTTAGGCCAGAACGTGGCAAGACAGGCATCCATCAAGGCCGGTCTTCCGGTAGAGGTTCCGGCCATGACGATCAACATTGTCTGTGGTTCCGGACTGAATTGTGTCAATATGGCAGCCGCCATGATCCAGGCAGGAGAGGCGGATATCGTAGTGGCCGGAGGCATGGAGAATATGTCCATGGCACCTTATGCCCTGAAGAATGCCCGTTATGGCTACCGCATGGGCAATGCCCCCATGGTGGATACCATGGTCAATGACGCCCTGTGGGATGCCTTCAATGATTATCATATGGGAATCACTGCCGAGAATGTGGCAGAACAGTGGAAGCTGACCAGAGAGCAGCTGGATGAGTTCTCTGCCAACAGCCAGCAGAAGGCCTGCGCTGCCATCGAAGCAGGCAAGTTCAAGGACGAGATCGTTCCGGTGGAAGTGAAGAAGAAGAAAGAGACCATCGTATTTGATACCGACGAAGGCCCCCGTAAGGGAACCACAGCAGAGGGGATTGCCAAGCTGCGTCCCGCCTTCAAGAAGGATGGTATCGTAACCGCAGCCAATGCCTCCTCCATCAACGACGGAGCAGCAGCCGTCGTGGTCATGAGCGAGGAAAAGGCTAAGGAACTGGGTGTTACCCCTATGGCTACCTGGGTAGGGGGCGCTCTGGGTGGGGTAGATCCCTCCATCATGGGAGTAGGACCTGTGGCTGCTACCAGGAAGGTTATGGATAAGACCGGCCTTAAGGTATCTGACATGGATCTCATCGAGGCCAATGAGGCCTTTGCCGCCCAGTCCCTGGCTGTTGCCCATGATCTGGAGTTTGATATGTCCAAGGTCAATGTCAACGGCGGAGCCATCGCTCTGGGACATCCCGTAGGAGCTTCTGGATGCCGTATCCTGGTCACCCTCCTTCATGAGATGCAAAAGAGAGATGCCAAGAAGGGTCTGGCTACTCTGTGCATCGGCGGCGGCATGGGTTGTGCCACCATCGTAGAGAGAGACTAAAGCTCAGGAAACCAAGATAGAGAGAAAAAGCTGCCCTTCCGGCGCAAAAAGCCAGCCGCTTGCGCGCCAGAAGGGCGGTCTGTCGGATGAAAGGAGACTTCCATGGAATTTGTGAATTATGAGGTAGAAGGTGCCGTTGGCATACTTACCATTAACCGTCCCAAGGCTTTGAATGCCTTGAACAGCCAGGTGCTGGATGACCTGAATGCTGCCCTGGATGGGGTAGATCTGGATGTAGTACGTGCCCTGATCCTGACGGGAGCAGGGGAGAAGTCCTTCGTGGCAGGGGCTGATATCGGAGAGATGAGCAATCTGACCAAGGAAGAGGGGGAAGCCTTCGGCAAGAAGGGAAATGATATTTTCCGCCGGATCGAGACCTTCCCCATCCCTGTAATTGCTGCCATTAACGGCTTTGCCTTAGGAGGCGGCTGCGAGATTTCCATGAGCTGCGATATCCGTATCTGCTCGGAAAATGCTGTATTTGGTCAGCCGGAAGTTGGCCTGGGCATCACCCCCGGATTCGGCGGTACCCAGAGACTGGCTCGCCTGATCAGCGTAGGCAAGGCCAAGGAGATGATCTACGGCGCCCGCAATATCAAGGCAGATGAGGCTTATCGCATCGGCCTGGTAAACAATGTATATCCCCTGGAAGAGCTGCTGCCTGCAGCCAAGAAGCTGGCAGCCACCATCGCCCGCAACGCCCCCATTGCCGTACGCAATTGCAAGAAGGCCATCAACGAGGGACTGCAGGTGGATATGGATCAGGCTATTGTGATCGAAGAGAAGCTCTTTGGCGATTGCTTCGAGTCTTATGACCAGCAGGAAGGCATGAAGGCTTTCCTGGAGAAGAGAAAGGTAGAGGCCTTCCTGAACAAGTAAGTGCCCCTTCCGCCGACCTGCGTAGGTTGACCGATGGGGCTTCTTGCGCGGTCCCGGCGATATATGGATGAGAGATTGTTGTAAATAAGACCAATGGAGGAAACAAGATGAAAGTAGGTATTATTGGAGCAGGAACTATGGGTTCCGGAATTGCACAGGCTTTTGCACAGACAGAGGGATATGAGGTATGTCTGTGTGATATCAATGAGGAATTGGCAGCCAATGGCAAGAAGAAGATTGCCAAGGGCTTTGAGAAGAGAGTGGCCAAGGGTAAGATGGATCAGGCTGCAGCCGACGCTATTCTCAACAAGATCAGCACCGGGGTGAAGGATATCTGCACCGATTGTGATCTGGTAGTAGAGGCAGCCCTGGAGAATATGGCCATCAAGAAGCAGACCTTCAAAGAGCTGCAGGAGATCTGCAAGGCAGACTGTCTCTTTGCTACCAATACCTCTTCTCTGTCCATCACAGAGATCGGCGCAGGCCTGGATCGTCCGGTGATCGGCATGCACTTCTTCAATCCGGCTCCGGTTATGAAGCTGGTAGAGGTAATCGCAGGCTTGAATACTCCGGCAGAGATGGTAGATAAGATCAAGGCCATCTCAGTAGAGATCGGCAAGACCCCGGTACAGGTAGAGGAGGCTGCAGGCTTCGTGGTGAACCGCATCCTGGTTCCCATGATCAATGAGGCTGTGGGCATTTACGCAGATGGCGTGGCTTCCGTGGCTGACATTGATACGGCTATGAAGCTGGGCGCCAACCATCCCATGGGTCCCCTGGAGCTGGGAGATCTCATCGGCCTGGATATTTGTTTGGCAATTATGGAAGTTCTCTACCATGAGACAGGGGATTCCAAGTATCGTCCCCATCCCCTGCTGCGCAAGATGGTTCGCGGAGGCAAGCTGGGACGCAAGACCGGAATGGGCTTCTACGATTATCACAAACAGGCATAAGGATTTCTTGACGGGGTTTTTCGAGAATATGCACGTGTATGGAAAAAAATACAAATATTCGAAGACGCATTTGTCCTTTTTGGATAATGATATTTTGCTGGCGATTCGCTATAATAACAACATACAGATTGTGCAATTTTTATAATGGTTGAGGAGGTGTTTTTGTGAAACTTGCGAATTGGAATTTGTTTTGCCCTACATTTTTTGGAACAGGTGCCTGTACCATGGTAGGCGAAAAGGCGAAGGAAATGGGAATGCACAAGGTCATGGTGGTAACGGAGAAGGACCTGATCCAATTCAAGGTGGCTACCCAGGTGATCGAAACCCTGGAGAAGGAAGGACTTGAGGTGGCAATCTTTGATGCGTGCAAGGCAGATGCCCCCAGTGATATCTGTGATGCAGGTGCAGCATTTGCAAGAGAACACAAGGTAGACGGCATCGTTGCAGTCGGCGGCGGAAGCAGCATTGATACGGCAAAGGCTATCTGCATTGTGGTAGGAGAAGGGGGAAAGACCATTAAGGATTATTACACCTGTCTGGAACCTAAGCGGGTGCTGAAGCTGATTGCTATCCCTACCACGGCTGGAACCGGAAGCGAGAATTCTCAATATGCGGTAATCGGTGACAGTGAGACAGGGGTGAAGGAAGTTCCTCAGTATCGTCCGGACCTGGCTTTGGTAGATCCGGTTCTGACCTATACACTTCCTGCCAGCCAGACAGCAGCTACCGGTATGGATGCCCTGGCTCACTGTGCAGAGGCTATTACCTCTCAGTTCTGGAATCCTTATGCCAATATCTTCTCCGCAGAGGGCATTCGCCTGGTTCTGAAGTGGCTGCCTACCGCAGTGAAGGAGCCCAAGAATGAGAAGGCCAGAGAGATGATGTCCTTTGCAGCTAACCTGGGTGGCATGGCCATCAAGGAATGCTCCTGCCATATCGGACATGCCTGGTCTCAGTGCTTCGGCGGAAAATATCATGTACCCCACGGATTGGGATGCGCCTGGGGACTTCCCGGAGCCATGGTATTTGCGGCAAAGCATTGTGACAGGGAAGACGTGGAACTGGTTGCCGATGCTATGGGTATTACCTATGACAGCAATACCAGCCCGGAAGAGATGGCGAAAAAGATGGGAGACTGTGTCATCGAGCTGATGAAGGAAGTGAAGATTCCGTCTCTCAAGAGCATGGGCTATACGCTGGAAGATTGTCTGAGCGTGGCAGATCGTTTTGAGCATGACGCAGCCTTCGCAGGATGCCAGGGCAATCCTACCATCAAGGATGTAGAAGAATTCATCCGCTATACCTACGAGGCTTACCAATAAGAAGAGTGGACCGGAGGGAAATCGATCGTGAAAATTTTAAAAAATTATATCAATGGCGAATGGGTAGATGCGAAAGCCGGAAAAACCCGTGAGATCATAAATCCGGCCACAGGCGACCTTCTGGCGGTGGCAGCTGACAGCGATCTGGAGGACGTAAGGGCTGCGGTGGCAGCCGCCAAGGAGTCTTTCTACGGAGCAGGAGAATGGCGCAGGATGGCAGCTTCGGCCAGAGCAGCGGTTCTCCGTAAGGTGGCAGACCTGATGGAAGAGGCCATGGACGAACTCTGCATGCTTGAGTCCACCAATACCGGTATGACCCTGAATAATGCAGCCGGTAATCTGGGCATGGCAGTGGGAACCTACCGTTACTATGCCGGACTGATCTGCGGACCGGAGGGGGAGGTGAATCCCCTGGACGCAGGAAGCGGTATCCATTCCATCACTGTTCGGGAGCCCATCGGCGTTTGCGCCCTGATTGCTCCCTGGAATGTGCCTTGCCTGATGATGGCCTGGAAGTCTGCCCCGGCTTTGGCAGCCGGCAACAGCATTGTCTTCAAACCGGCTTCTCTGACCCCCCTTACGGCAGTCAAGATGGTTGAAATCTTTGAGAAAGCTGGTATCCCTAAGGGAACCGTGAACCTGATCCTGGGACCTGGCGGCAAGGTGGGCCAGGAGCTGGCAGAGAACAAGGATGTGGATATGATTACCATGACCGGAAGTACTCCGGTAGGTCAGGATATCATCCGGGCTTCTGCTTCCAATGTGAAGAGAGTAGGTCTGGAATTGGGCGGAAAGTCTCCGGCGATTGTATTTGCGGATGCCAAGCTGGAAAGCGCTGCCCAGTGGTGTATGGAAACCTGCTTCTCCAATCAGGGGGCTAACTGCTGCGCCGGCTCCCGTGTATTTGTGGAAGAATCCGTGCATGATGAGTTCGTGAAGATTCTAGTAGAAAAAACCGAGAAGATGACGGTAGGTATCGGAACAGACAATCCCACCATCGGTTCCCTGGTATCCAAGGATCAGCTGAAGACGGTTCTGGCTTATATCGAAAGCGGCAAGGAAGAGGGAGCCAAATGTGTAGCCGGTGGCTATCAGCTGACAGAGGGCTTCTATGCGAAGGGTAACTTTGTGCGCCCCACCATTTTCGATGCCTGTAGGCCGGATATGAAGATTACCAGAGAAGAGATCTTTGGACCGGTTATGACCATCCAGACCTTCAAGACCGAGGAGGAAGCCCTGAAGAAGGCCAATGACACAGAGTATGGCCTGGCAGGCGGTGTCTTCACCGAGAATGCCAGCAGAGCCTACCGGGTGGCATCCGAGATCCGTGCAGGTATCATCTGGATCAACCACTTCAACTGGGCTTATAACCAGGCTCCCTGGGGCGGCTACAAGATGTCCGGCCTTGGCAGAGAGCTGGGTATCCATGGTCTGGAGGAATTCCAGGAGATTAAGGGCATCCATATGATGATGAACACCGACGATCCGGGAATGTATTAAGATAGTTCGCCATGTAAATCTCCCAAGCCGCTTTACGGCGGCATTACAGTGAAGGATAGAAAGAGTGCCAAGGGGGCTTTGACTATAGGGGTCAAAGGCCCCCTTTCGCCGTGAGAAAAGATTTGACAGACCCAGGTCAGGGAGAGTAAATTAAGGGGGGTGCTTTGGACACCCAAACCAGGAAAGAAGGGAGCAAAAGGGGGCATGTCTGTGTTAGACGGGGATAAGCTTAGGGAGGATATGCTGGAGTTACTGGCTCAGAATGTGAGTCTGCAGGAGCTGGTCAACGAGGCGGCGCATCTGTTGGGCAATCCGGTGGTGATCATCGATACCCGATTCCGCATTCTGTATGTGTCGGAACAGACCGAAGTGAATGTGGATCTTTGGAAGAAGACCATGGAAGAAAGCTATGTCTCGGATGAGATTATTTCCTCCATGGAGGAGGCTCAGCTTATAGGAAAGCTGAAGCAAATGAGAGAGCCGGTGAAATACGGGCTTCCCGATGGCTATAATGCCCTGCGCATGCCCTTGTTCTATAAAAAAAGATACTGTGGCTTCCTGGGAACCTACGATTATCTGAAACCCATGGAAGAAGGAGATGCCCAGACCCTGGGCATTATCAGCAAGGCGGTTTCCGCCCTTTTGTATACAGACAGTGCCTTTCTCAATTACGATAATAATGTTTATGAATCCTTTCTCTATCAGCTGCTGCAGTGCGAGTCTATGGAAAGAGCGGAGCTGGTCTGCCGGAAGAACCAGGGGCTTTCTATGGGCAAGAGAAAAGCCCTGGTGGTTCTCTCCAAACAGGGAACGCCGGAGGATAGGCACAATATGCCCTCTGAGCGGATCAAGGATATGATTACCCAGAGCCTCTATCAGCATTACAGCACTATCTATGAGGATAGAGTGGTTCTCCTCTTTCGGCGGGATAAGATGTCAGCCGGCCTGTGGAATCACACCCTGTCTGCCCTGGAGGCCTATTGCAGCCGCTACGAGCTGACGGCGGGGGTGAGTTACGAATTCCAACGACTGGAGTTTGTACCCTATGCCTATCAACAGGCTGTATTTGCCACCAATCATGGGAAGGGAGGAGACAGTCGAGTCTTCCCCTACGAAAATTACATGATGGAGCAGGTGATGGAGGACTGTCTGAAAAGATATCCGGCCTTTTATTATGAGCATCCCATGCTGCGGAAGCTACGGGAATATGATGAGACCTTTAGCACGGATTACCTGCTTACCCTGCAGATCTATCTGATGAACTTCTGTAATCTCAAGGCCACATCGGATCAGATGGAGATCCATTATAATACGATGAAATACCGCATCTCCAAGATTGAACATTTGTTTGACCATGATCTAAAAAAGGACAATGACCTGAAACGGCAGCTGGTCTTCTCCCTCCTCCTGGCAGAATATGAAAGAAAGGGGAGGAAGGAGAGGGAGAATTAAGCGCCTCCCCGGACTTCCTGTCAGGGCTGGTTTCCCGAAATGTCCAGTTGATATTCCCGCGCCAGAGCCTGGAAGGCAGGCAATGACCGGCTAATCTGGTCTGTAGACACGCAATAGGCGATGCGGACGTAGCTGGGGGTGCCAAAGCTGTCAGCGGGAACCAGAAGAAGTTCATGCTTCCTGGCTCGGTCACAGAAGGCCTGGGCATCCGGTTGGGGAGATTTCATAAAGAGGTAGAAGGCGCCGTCCGGATGCACGCAGGTAAAGCCATAGGAGGACAAGGACTCATAGAGCAGGTCTCTGTTTCTGCGATAGACTTGCAGGTCGGAGGTCAGCCCCATGCATCTGGTGAGGACATGCTGGAAGAGACTGGGGGCACAGACATAGCCCAGAGCCCTTCCGGCCCCGCAGACTGCGGCATACACATCAGCAGAATTCTCTACCTCATCGGGAACCAGAAGATAGCCGATACGTTCCCCGGGCAGAGAGAGGGACTTGCTGAAAGAGTAGCCCACCAGGGTGTTCTGGTAATATTTGGTTAGATAGGGAACCTCCAGATCCTCCTCATAGACCAGCTCCCGATAGGGTTCATCGGAAATCAGATAGATGATATGGCCATAGGACTGGGACCGCTCCTGCAAAAGTTGAGCCAGGCCCTGGATAGCCTCCCGGCGAAAAACCACACCGGAGGGATTGTTGGGAGAATTCACGATGACAGCCTTGGTTTTCTCCGTGATCGCAGCCTCCAGGCGGGAGAAATCAAGCTGGAAGGTATCCGGCTGGGTTTCCACAGCCTTCAGCCGGGCTCCGGAGGTCTCTACGAAGACCCTGTATTCCGGGAAGAAGGGGGTAAATGTGATGACCTCATCCCCCGGCAGACAAAGGGCGGTCAGGGCGATCTTCAGAGAAGCCGCAGCACCGCAGGTGAGATAGAGATTATCCTTATGAAAAGAGGTTTGAAACCGGCGGTTCAGATCCTCCGCGATGGTCTGCCGGGTCTTAGCATCTCCCTGGGCTGAGGTATAACCATGAAGGTAGAGATCATCCTTGCCATCCAGAAGCTCCCGGATGGTTTGATTTACCGCCGGGGGAGCCGGTACATTAGGATTGCCCAGGCTGAAGTCAAAGACACGGTCCGCCCCGATTTCCGCAGAGCGCTGCTTACTATATTCAAAGATTTCCCGAATGACAGAACGATGTCTGCCCAAGTGGCACATGGTTTCTGATATCATAATCCAATCCTCCCTATTTGGCATGGGTAGTACCCCGTAAGCACCCCCCAGGACCATTATACGCGCCGGAGGAAGAAAAGGCAATTGTATCCGATTGCCTGAAAATCATTGACACAGACCCCGCTTCATGGTATAGTTAACAGGCGACATGGAAGTAGGTCTTTTTTTTATGCCTGAAAACGGCGGATGGCATATCCCAGGGGATACGCCGGAGGCAGGCTTTTTTGAAGACTCTGGAAAGACGCAAATACACAGTGGAGGTGGAAGTCGTGCGCGTAAAGATCACATTGGCATGTACGGAGTGTAAGCAACGGAACTACAACATGACAAAAGAGAAGAAGAACCATCCGGATCGAATGGAGACCAGCAAGTACTGCAGATTCTGTAAGAAGCACACCCTGCACAAGGAAACCAAGTAATTGGATGAGGTGAACATATGGCAGATGACGTGGTGAAGACATCCGAGAAAGCGGACAAGAAGCCGCAGAAGGATAAGAAGAGCAAGAAAAGTTGGTTCAAGGGCCTGAAGGCAGAGTTCCGGAAGATCATCTGGACAGACAAGAAGACATTGGGCAAGCAGACGGTTGCCGTGGTGGTGATTTCCGCAATTGTATGTGTGCTGATCACCCTGGTGGACAGCGTGGCGCTGCAGCTGGTTGAATTAATTATCAAATAAGGTCAGGTGGGTCAATGTCAGAAGCAAAGTGGTATGTAGTCCATACTTATTCAGGCTATGAGAACAAGGTAAAAGCCAATATCGAGAAAACCATCGAGAATCGCCATCTGGAAGACCAGATCCTGGAGGTTCGTGTTCCTCTGGAGGATGTGACGGAAGTCAAGAACGGAACCCAGAGACAGGTACAAAGGAAGCTCTTTCCCGGATATGTCCTGCTGAACATGATCATGAATGATGACACCTGGTATGTGGTTCGGAATACCCGTGGTGTGACCGGATTCGTAGGGCCGGGCTCCAAGCCGGTTCCCCTGACCCCGGAGGAGATGATGCCCCTGGGGATCAAGGAAGAAGACAGGGTAGTCATTGATCTGGAGGTAGGGGATGCAGTGGTAGTCACAGGCGGAGCCTGGAAGGATACCACAGGAATCATTCAAAGCATTAACAAGCAGAGACAGGTGGTTACCATCAATGTTGAGCTTTTCGGCCGCGAGACGCCGGTTGAGATTAGTTTCGCAGAAGTGAGAAAGGTCGGATAAGCGGCCCGTGGGAGGGAAATCCCCGCAAATACCACAATTTATAGGAGGTGCCAAACATGGCAAAGAAAGTAACAGGTTATATCAAATTACAGATTCCCGCTGGCAAGGCAACACCAGCCCCTCCGGTTGGTCCTGCTCTTGGACAGCATGGTGTCAACATTGTACAGTTTACCAAGGAGTTCAATGCCAGAACTGCTGATAAGGGCGACCTGATCATTCCGGTTGTCATTACTGTATATGCAGACAGAAGTTTCAGCTTTATAACCAAGACCCCGCCGGCAGCTGTTCTGCTGAAGAAGGCCTGCAACCTGAAATCAGGTTCCGGTGTTCCCAACAAGAACAAGGTCGCTACCATCAGCAAGGATAAGGTACGCGAGATTGCCGAGATGAAGATGCCGGATCTGAATGCTGCTTCTGTAGAGGCGGCCATGAGCATGATCGCCGGAACCGCAAGGAGCATGGGCATCGTAGTGGAGGACTAAGTCGGCAGAAGTAAGACTGGCCCGGAATCCTACAGATGCATTTGAGACGTGGGAGGGAGAATCCCGCAATTACCACCAGGAGGTTATTTTAGAATGAAACATGGTAAGAAATATACAGAAGCTGCTAAAGCAGTGAACCGTGCGACTCTCTACGATCCAGAGGAAGCCATCGCTCTGGTGAAGAAGTTAGCCGTTGCGAAGTTTGATGAGACAATTGAAGCCCATATCCGTACCGGATGTGACGGACGTCATGCAGACCAGCAGATCCGTGGCGCTGTTGTACTTCCCCACGGAACCGGCAAGACCGTTCGGGTTTTGGTATTTGCCAAGGGTGCCAAGGCAGACGAGGCCACAGCAGCAGGCGCTGATTTCGTAGGAGCAGAGGAACTGCTTCCCAAGATTCAGAATGAAGGCTGGCTGGATTTCGACGTTGTCGTTGCTACCCCGGATATGATGGGTGTGGTTGGACGTCTGGGACGTGTCCTGGGACCAAAGGGCTTGATGCCGAATCCTAAGTCCGGAACCGTAACCATGGATGTAACCAAGGCAATTGCCGACATCAAAGCAGGTAAAGTTGAGTACCGTCTCGACAAAACCAATATTATCCACGTGCCAATCGGAAAAGCTTCTTTTACAGAGGAGCAGTTAGCGAACAACTTCCAGACGCTGATTGATGCAATTAACAAGGCAAGACCATCTGCTCTGAAAGGACAGTATCTCAAGAGCGTGACAGTCGCATCCACGATGGGACCTGGCGTGAAGATCAATCCTGTTAAGCTTGCATAATAGATCATGTAAGAGACTCCGGAGCTAATCCTTCTTCGGAGTCTTTTATTATTTACTCTGAAAGCCCCGGACGGCAGACACAAGCTGTGGGATGCTCGCATACCACAGCTTGT
>CAVLCU010000032.1:0-20207 GCA_963661545.1 Lachnospiraceae bacterium
CAATCACCCCGGATTTTTCCACTAATCAGGATTTCCCAGAACCAATTAAAATTTACAACACCTATCGGATGCGTGCATTCGGATATTGGCTCGGAAGAAATGGAATTTCCGTAATCAACAATGTCCGTTGGGGCACGCAGGAGACCTACAGGTATTGTTTTGAAGGAATACCGAAGAAAAGCATCATTGCTATCGGTACCTGTGGTGGCAGCCCACGCAAGTACGAAGACCGCGAACGATTTGAAAAGGGACTCTATGAGCTCGTAAGAGTTCTCTGCCCGCACTCTATCGTTGTGTACGGTTCGTCGAGTTATCCCTGTTTCGACAAGTTAATTGACCAAGGCATTAAAGTTGTTTCTTTCCCCAGCCAGACAGCTCGGGCGTTTGAAGGGAGGAGGCAACATGAGTAAAGGAGACTCTCATCTTTTTTCAAATACCAGTGGGGCAGGACGAGCACTCATTGATGAAGTAATAGCCAATGGTGAAAAGATTTCCCCTGATAAGGTTCTATTGATAACGAAAGATCCTTGGGGAAAAATCGTGTGGTTAGAAACCGGTAATTCATCTTCTGGTCTTCAACATATCATTGAGAGACACGGCAGTCAATTTAACGGTCGCGGAATTTCTGATAATGACATTCCAAATTACATTCTTGAAGCTGTGCATCAAGGTAATATTGTTGGAACACAAGGCAAAAAAGTCCCTCGTGCTATCTATGAGTTTGTCTATAACGGAAAGAAACAGCGCATAGCCATCCAGATCAGTGAGAATGGTTATATTGTTGGAGCAAATCCCAAAAGTGTAAAGGAGAAGTAAGTATGATCAAAAAGATACGTCTCATGTTGGAATATAATACTTATCCAATTTGGCTATACGATGAAGATGACGACATCATTGACAATGACAATCCTCCCGAGTGGGATGACGACAAGGTACTGACGGATGCGTTTATGGCAGTAAGTGATTTATATGATACATTTTTTATCGACAACAAGCAGGAGTTTCGATATGTTGGCTGCAAAGATGAGAAAACCCTGCAGCAATTGAATGACGCTATTGCATATGCCGTTAAGATTTTGATGGACAAAAATAACGGAAAATATGAAATCGTAAACGATATCGAATTGCCATCTTTGGATGACGAACACATAAACGATAAATAACAAAAGTCAATTTGGTAAAATCATATGTCCACCGATCTCATGAATCGGTGGACACTGTTCATCGGTGTTTATCTGTCACAGACCTTCCAATTTATGGTAATCGATCCCAGGCAATCCATATTTCCTCTGATAGCAGCATCCCTTATCAAAACCTATATCTATTCCTGTTTTGATCAAAAACCGTCTCCATATGTTGTCTGAAGTCTTCCTGCTTCTTTTTTGATTTCATCCAGCCACATATTAATTTCCTTTGCGATTTCCATGTCGTCTCCGTCTTCCAAAATCTGCTGAAACATGGCCTTGATCTTATTGCTGCAGTATTCAAGCCTCTCGAGATGCATACGGATATCCTGCCTTTGACAAAACTCAGCATATTCTGTGAGTGTTTTCGTATCTTCAACACGCTTAATCTTTTTTTCCATATTGTCCTTTCCTCCCATTAAGTCGATCAGATACTGACTGGCGTGACCTTCGCCGCTGTCTCCCCATCCGCTGCCGGAATAAGCGCTGTAAGGGCAGCTAGTCCTCCACGCTGGTCTCCAGGGAGTGATTCACCACCTTGATACCCCGCACCAGCTGAAGCGTATTGTCCAGGGTGACCTGGATATAGTCTGTATGACCTTCATCGGAATAGAAGGTATAGACAGTCTGCTGCTTCTGTGCATCCTCGGTCTTCTCCCATTGGATTTCCCCGCTTAGACCCAGGAATTCCTCCTCTTGCATGCCCAAACGAATACCGCCTGCGAGAACAATAGGGATGCGGGTGGTATCCAGATCCCCATACAGGCTCGTGACGAAGCAGTTGGATACAGTGGTGGCTTCCTGACCCAGATTCTCCACCACGGTATAGAGCTTGGCTCCATCTTTTTCCAGGGTCACATAGCCGTATTTGCCGCCTGCTACGGCTTCATCCGATTCCTCCTGATTCACCTTCCAGCCATTGGTCTCGAAGACAGCCACAGGGGCGGGCAGCTGATAGAGCTGACCCCCATATTCCACTATATAGTCCTCCAGTTTAACCCCTGCCTTCTCCGGCGCAGCATAGGCCTTGACCTCCTCAGTGGTAGTGGCATCCACCCCTGACAGATCCTCCGACCCGGATCCCTTCATATTCTTCAAATCAATCCTTCGGAGGATTCCATTCTCCGGGTCAAAGCCCAGCTGAACAGACCGATAGGTGCCATATTCGTAGGTCAGCAGGGTCTCCGTCTCTCCCTCATAGCGATCCACCGGATCCCCGTAGACCGCTTCCGCCTCCTCCAGGGTAGACTTCTGCATGACGATTCCCCCGGGAAGATTCACGTAGATAGCCCCTCCCCCGGAAGATGTGGTATCAATCTGTATGCCCGCCACGGAAGACTCCGTCACCGGGCAGGCTTCTGCCCCCCCATTCATCAGATCCACAGTCAGGGTATTGCCGCTCTGTTCAAAGGTCTCCCCCTGAAGATAGGATTCGGATTCGACCGTCTCCTGGTCATCTCCCTGGTATTCCCAGCCCATCTCTGTAAATTCCTGCCAGGTCATGGGAAAGCTGTAATTCTCTCCCCAGATAGCAATCGTAAAGCTGCTAAGCTGCTCCGGCAGGTCTACTGCATATTCCGGAATCTCCTCCCCCGGCAAATCCACATGTTCCAGCTCATCCACCGGATCCCCGTCCTCCAGAGAAGAGGTGCTCAAGGTCAGGGGAATCTCATCCTTATTCCGGCAGGCCCCCAGACCCAGGGCAGCCGCCAGGATACCTGCTATCACTGCTATCCGCATAGATCCTTTTTTCATATTTTCCGCCTCCTCACCACATCATTCCCCCTGATTCTAGCACAGCAAAATGGTCCTGTCAAAGGTGGTCTGACAGCTGGATTTCCTTCCTGGCGGCGCAAAATATGGGGCAGCTTGGGAGTTTACTTGTCACTTGTTTCAGGGAAATTTTTCGATTATAATAGAGACAGGCCATAGCAAAACCGCCTGACAGAAAGGAAGGAGATTTATGATTATCTGTATTGCCCGTGAATATGGAAGTGGGGGACATGACATCGGCCGGCGCCTGGCAGCCAACCTGAATATCCCCTATTATGACCGCAAGTTAATTGACGCAGCGGAGGACATCGGCCTGAAGCGTTCCGTTCTGGAGAAAGCCGACGAGACCAAAGCCCATCCTCTTTTGAATACCCCCCAATATCATGTATCCGAGGTTCGTTTCCGGGGGCTTTCTGCCAATGATATTGTCTTTCAGCTGCAAAGCGAATGGATCTATGAGACAGCTCAGAAGGGATCCTGCGTCATTGTGGGAAGATGCGGGGATTTTGTCCTGGAACAGACTGGGGTAGACCACCTGAGTATCTTCATCACCGCCCCCTTCGAGGACAGGGTCAGCCGGGAAATGCAGCGCCACCAGCTGACCGAGAAGGATGCCACGGCTTTGGTCAAGAAGATGGACAAGCAGCGCAGATCCTATTATAACTACTATACCCAGCGCAGCTGGGGGGATCCCCATACCTATGACTTCTGTATCAACAGCTCCACCTTCGGCATTGACCAGGCGGCCAGTCTTCTGACCCGGATTATCAAAGATTTGGAGCAGGCCTAAAGCCTGCTCCATCTGTCTTTCCTGCGTAAGCGGGGAACCCCATGCCTGGATCTGTGGCGAAGGCAACGTCAGCCGCCGCGGGTATTGCTTGCTTTCTTGGCATTCTGCATAAAGCCTGCCGCGATCTCTGCTGCCTCCACTGCATTCTCTGTATAAGCATCTGCTCCGATCTGGCGGGCAAATCCCTCCGTGACAGGGCCGCCTCCCACCATGACCCGGAATTGTGACCGGCTGGGCATGGCATTGAGGGATTGGACGATATGGCGCATCTCCGGCAGAGAGGTGGTCAGCAGGGAAGAGATGCAGACGATTTTGGCATCCGGATTCTCCTTCACAGCCCGTACAAACTGTCCGGCGGATACATCTACCCCCACATCTACCACCTGAAAACCGGTACTGCGAAACATGATAGCCACGATATTCTTCCCCAAATCATGGAGATCGCCCCCGGCAGTTCCCAGGATCACCTTCCCCCTGCATTCCCCCTGGTCATGCTTCAGATGGGGTTCCAGCTCTGCAAGACCAGCCTTCATGGCTCTGGCGCAGGCCAAAACCCTGGCAATGTCTCCTTCTTCCTCCTGGAAATCCAGCCCCATCCGGCGCATGGCCTTTAAAAGTCCCCCCTCCAGTATCTCTCTGGCTTCCTCTCCTCTGTTCAGAGCCTCCCGGATCAGCCGGGCAGCTAACCGGGGATTTCCCTGCATGAGTGCATTTTCTATCTGATCGTAAGGCATAAGACGGCCTCCTGGTTTATTATCCAGTTCTATCTTATCACCTTTCCACTGCCCGTGCAAACTCTAATTCATCCACAAAAGTGTCCTGGAAGCAGCTTTCCGTGGCCAGTTCGACAAATTCCGCCTTTTTGGCCAGGGCGCAGGCGTATTTGTACTCGCTCCGGTTCATCACTGCCAGCTTGGAACCTTCTCCGGCTGCATTGCCGATGGGCAGGATCCGATCCTTCAGCTCATAGGGAATCAGGCCAATCTCACAGGCATTTCCCGCATCCATGTAATTGCCGAAGGCTCCTGCCAGGAAGACCTGCCGGATCTGATCCGGACGGATGGCCAGCTTGGCCGCCATAATCTGGATGCCGGCCGCAATGGCTCCCTTGGCCAGCTGCACCTCCCGAATATCCTTCTGACTGATATAGACATCCCTGCCGCTGCCTGTTTCCTCTGCAAAGGCCAGAACAAAGACCCCTTTTCCCTCTTTTTCCTGAAGGCGATAGGCCTGACTTTTGGCAAATTCATCCTCCAGATCCTCTGGGTCACAGAGACTGCCATAATTATCCACAAAGCCATAGCGAATCATAAAGGCCACAATGTCGATGAGGCCGGAACCGCAGATTCCGATGGGTTTTGCATCCTCAATCACCTCCAGGTCCAGCCCCTTTTCTCCCACCGTCACATGACTGATGGCTCCCTTGGAGCCCCGCATACCGCATTCAATCTTAGCTCCCTCGAAAGCAGGTCCGGCTGCAGTGGAGGTGGCAACCATGCGATCCCGATTGCCCATCACCAGCTCCCCGTTGGTTCCGATATCGATCATCAGGGTAAGGGGTTCCAGCTGGTCAAAGGCCACCGACAGCATACAGCCTACGGTATCCGCCCCTACGAATCCGGCAATATTGGGCAGCATCAGCAGCCTGCCTCCGGGGGCAATGTGAATGTCCTGGTCAGCCGCCGTCAGGATCATACCATCCTTTACCGCCGGCAGATAGGGGGCGTGCACCAGAGAATCCGGAGAGATTCCCAGGAAGAGGTGGTGCATACAGGTATTTCCCACCACCGAGACCTGCAGGATCTCCTCCTTTTGGATGCCTGCATCCTTACAGGCCTGGAGGATCAACTGGTTCAGGGCTCGATGAATGACCGCCTGCATCTCCTGCCCCCCCTGCTCCAGCACATAATTAGCTCTGGAGATTACATCGGCGCCAAATTGGTGCTGGGGGTTCATCATGCTGGCGACACTCAACTCCTCCCCCGTATGGCCATCCAGGAGATAGCCCACCACCGTGGTAGTTCCTATATCAAAAGCCATCAGGTAAAATGGCTGATCTTCTTCTCCTTTTACCGGTCCTACTCCCGGATCCACCTCCACTTGTCGGGTGGAACCCTGGGTCAGGATCTTCTGTACCTTTTCCTGTGACAGGGTATCCACCTTCATATCACAGTCAATGATGGTCTGACAGGCCAGAACCATGCCCGGCTTCTTGCCGGCCACAATATTCACCTTGCATTTGCCACAGTTGCCCTGGCCGCCGCAGGGAGCGTCCGGCTCCAGCCCGGCCATCTGCTCTGCCTCCAGGAGACTGACCCCCTCTCCTACTTCCTGTAGGATATTTTGCGGCAGAAATGTAACCCTATACTTCTTGTCCATATCCGTCATCCCTCGCAAGAAAAAGCACCCCGGCGCTGAAGCAACAGCGCTGGGGTGCTTACTCTCAAACTTTATTATGCCAATGTCTTAGCCAGAGTAGCTGCGGAGGCTGCATCCTCGGAATATCCGTCAGCACCAATCTCATCAGAAAATGCCTGGGTAATAGGAGCACCACCAACCATGATCTTGATATTGCTGCGGAAAGGAGCACCGTTCAGAGCAGCAACCGTGTCGCGCAGAGAGGGCATCGTAGTTGTCAGCAGAGCGGACAGAGCAACGATCTTCGTGTCAGGATTCTCATTTACTGCAGCAATGATCTTGTCAATCGGAACATCTACGCCCAGATCCAGAACTTCGAAGCCTGCGGACTCAATCATCATAGCTACCAGGTTCTTACCGATATCATGCAGGTCGCCTGCTACGGTAGCGATGATAACCTTTCCAAGGGCACCGGTGGTACCGCTGGACAGATGGGGCTTCAGAACCTCAACACCCTTCTTCATAGCCTTAGCTGCAACCAGCATCTCGGGAACGAAGATCTCGTTGTTCTTAAACTTCTCACCTACAACGCCCATGGCATCGATCATACCCTTGTTCAGGATCTCGGTGGGATCGCATCCATCATCAATCGCAGCCTGTACGGCAGCACCGATCTGTTTTGCCTTACCTTTTTCTACCAATGCAGCAACATCATCAATTTTCGACATAACCTTTTCCTCCATTTGTGTTATGATTAGTTGTATATAATACAGACCTCTTTCCGCTGAAGCCCATATTAATCTGATAATAGGAAGCCATGATCACTCATCACTTCTTGGGACCGAAAAGTCCCTCTCTATAGGCATCAATATACTCCATGCAGAAATCATCCATACCCAGCATAGCCTCGGTAGCCAGGATGATGCCCAGCATATCGCGGTTGGTGGGATCCAGGATAGCACTGTCCAGACCAGCCTTCATGGCCAATACCGTAAAGCTCATGTTCAGAATCTTACGAACCGGCAGGTTAAAGGAAATATTGCTGACAGCAGCCGTGATATGGATGTCCGGATACTGCTCACGGATGGTGCCGATTACTTCCTCGTTCATAGCGATGCCGTCCTCGGAGGTGCAAAGCATCTCTACCAGAGGATCGATATGGAGACGGCTGGGCTTAATGCCATATTCCTTGGCCTTAGCCATGATATTATTAAATACACGCAGACGGTCTGCAGCAGTCTTGGGGATACCGGTATCATCACTGCAAAGTGCTACTACCTGCCAATCCGTATCTGCGATTACCGGGAAGATCTTATCGATCTTGTCGCCTTCCATGGATACAGAGTTGATCAGACCGGGACGCTTACAGAACTTGTAGGCTTCCAGCAGTACATCCGGGCTGGGGCTGTCCACACTGATGGGCAGATCTGTCACTTCCTGAATACAGTCGATCATCCACTTGAGGGTCTCAACCTCTTCTGCTTCCGGAACAGAGGCGCAGCAATCGATAAAAGTTGCGTTTGCATTTGCCTGGGCAATGGTACGCTGCTTAATGAGATCTGCATCCCTGTTGGCAATGGCTTCTGCTATAGACGGGATAGATCCATTAATCTTCTCACCAATAATAATCATAGTTTCAGATACCTCCAAAATAGAATTCTAATTTGACTGTGCTCATTATAGCAAAAAAAAGTTCTTCCCTGTATCCGCAAAACTATTGACTTTTCAACTGCTTTTTCCTACAATGTGTACGAATACTTTTTGATACCGAAAGGACCCGGCAGGAATTCCCCCATGCAGGCCTTTTCCAGGGTCAGCAGTCCTTTGACCTGCGCAGCACAGAATCCAGGAGGTCACCATGAATTTAAGTCCTCAGCTCATTATCAAACACCTGAACCGGGTCTTTTCCCTGGGAATTGATCAGCCTCTCTCCCCGGCTCTGACCCTGGGGCGGCCTATTTTCCTAACCTCCCAGGCTCACTGGCCCAAGGGACAGGTCTGCATCTGCAATGCGGTTCCGGACTACCTGCGCAAGGAGGCTCTGCCCGAGGATATTCTGGTTCTCTACCGATCCTTTGAGGCTCCCGGTTTTCACCCCATATCCAACAAAATGTTTGAAATTCCCCTGTCCTGCAAGCTGCCGGAGTTATTCAACCAGCTCCAGGAGCTTTTCGACAAATATGACCAATGGGACGATTCCCTCAAGGAGCTGATTCGAAAGGATGGCACCATCCAGAACCTCCTGGATGCCAGTTATCCCATCTTCCGGAATCCCCTGATTCTGCGGGCAGCTGACTTCTTCATGGTTTCCTATTCCAGCATCATTGAAGCCACCCCTTCTCTGGCTCACCTGATTGATGCGGAATATTCCTTTGAAACCCTGACCACCTGCAAGCTCAATCCCCTCTACAACGAGGCCAGGAATTATACCAAGCCCTTTTTTCTCCCCGAGTATCTCTCCGGCTTCCGAGAGCTGTGCATGAATCTCTTTCAGCACCAGAATTACTCTCACCGCCTCATTCTGGTGGAGGCTCAGACAGAGATCCAGGAGGAGCTGGCTCCCCTGCTGGAGCATTTGGCCGGATATGTCCAACTGGTGCTGAATCATCTGGAAGCCGAATCCTCCGATACCGTCTACTCCCTGGAACACCTGCTGGGGGACATCATCATGGGCAAGGAGACGGATTATTCGGTCATAGACAATCGACTCTCGGATTTTGGCTGGTCTTCCTCCCACAGCTACTGTACCATGTGCATGAAAATAGCCTCCCTGGATCAGCAAAATCTGACCA
The DNA here is from genome assembly GCA_963661545.1 of Lachnospiraceae bacterium. Classification (GTDB taxonomy): domain Bacteria; phylum Bacillota; class Clostridia; order Lachnospirales; family Lachnospiraceae; genus Scatomonas. Next base: position 8,898 of record CAVLCU010000032.1, read on the forward strand.
GCAACTATCTCTGCCATCATTTTGAAGATATTGTCGCCGGCTCCTGTGCCTTCCGCTATGAGGATGACCTGGTGGTCTTCGTCAACCTGACCCGCTATGATGGCTCCGTGGACCAACTGCTCAACAGTACCACCGTCTTCCTGCGAGACAGCTTCCTCAAGACTGGAGTCAGCAATCCCGTTGCCGGCACCAGAGATCTGCACTATTGCTATCTGCAGGCCAAGATTGCCCTGGACATCGGCAGCAAATATCAAAGCTACCGCTGGGTTCACCGCTTCGAGGACATCTCCCTCTACTATCTGATGGAATGCTGCAGCCGGGATCTGCCTACCCATATGGCCTGTTCCCAGAAGCTACTGGCTCTCAAGGCCTACGATATCCGCCATAATTCCGAATATTGTGAAACCCTCAAGGTCTACCTGGAGACCCACCTCAATGCCGTCCAGGCCTCCCGAAAGCTCTTCATCCACCGCAGCACCTTCCTCTACCGCCTGGATCGGATCAAGGAACTGATTAACGTAGATTTTGAAAATGAAGATATGCTCTTCTATCTGATGATCTCCTTTCGGATGATGAATCTAAAAAAAGAATTGACAATCTAGTCCATGGATTAGCCCTGGGGATATTTGCTTCGTATCAATCCATACGAAGACAGATATAGGAGGATAAAGAGATGAAAATTGCTACCTTACTAAAGAAAACAGGTCTGTTCCTGATGATGGCTGCATTATTTGTTACATCCCTGGCGATTTTTGACAAAAAGGAGGTTCTGGCAGCAGGGGAACGGGTGATTTCCGATTCCTATGCAACGGCACATATCGGCAGTGACGGAGCCGGCTATATTATCTTGAACTACGATATCACCGAAAGCCATCCCCTGGAATCCATCGACGGCATTCCCCTCAAGGAGATCATAAAGATGAAAAACGGGGCCTATGTGGATAAGATTTATAAGCATAATCCCAAGGATCGGACTCCCCTTACCTGGTATGATAATGAGATTATGGTCACCGGATGCGGACCGACGGGACTTTTCAGTGCACTCTACCTGCACTTCTATGATAAAACAGATGATCAATACAACCTCTCCCTGTGGAGGAGCTCCTATGACTTGCATACGGTCAATTACAACAGCGACGACCCGCAAATCGTACAGATCAGCTGGAATAACTAGAAGCAAGTGCTTCCATCCAGGCAGCTTCCATCCAGACACAAGAAAAGGCATTCCGGACAACTTCCGGAATGCCTTTTCTTGTGTCTTCTCCAGGGTGGCTTCCCCCCTGTCTCAAGCCTTGCTCTCTTCTGTGCTCTCCTGGGCCTTTTCCTTGCCCTCTTCCTTGCCCGGATTCCTTCGCCGCAACACCAGCAGGGCAAGCCCCGCCGCCAGGGTAAAAAGCCCGATAAATTGGGAGGTGGACAGACCCCCTACAGAGCCTCTGGCGGCATCCCCCCGCCAGAATTCCAGGAGGAAACGTCCGACGCTGTAGAGGATCAGGTACCAGGCGGTTACCTCTCCCTCCTTCTTCTTCCATTTCCTGTCATAGAGGATCAGGAAGAAAAAGAGCAGGAAATCCAATCCACTGGAAATCAGCTGGGTGGGAACTCGGGATCCCGGAGGTGCAAAATCCGAATGGGTAAAGTTCACCGCCAGGGGACAATCCGTCTCCACCCCATAGCAGCAGCCGGCCAGGAAGCAGCCGATTCGCCCAAAGCCCTGAGCCAAAGCCACACTGGCCAGGCCTAAGTCAAAGTATTTCCAAGCCTCCAGCTTGCTGCGCCTGCAATAGAGATATCCTCCCAGGATACCCCCCAGGATACCCCCGAATACCACCCAGCCGTCTCCCAGCGACTGCCAGAAAATGCTGGGATCTGCGATCAAATCCGGCAAAATGGTGCATAAATACAGGATCTTGGAGCCCATATAGCCCAGAACCACACACCAGCAGACCAGACCAAAGACCCGCTCCGGCTGCAGCCCCTTCTTCTTAGCCCGGTATTCTGCCGTAAAATAAGCCGCCAGAATCCCTATGGCCGTCATTAGCCCGTATCCATGGATGGTAAAAGGCCCAATGGTCAGCAAATCATTGTACATACATCCCTCCTATGGTCCCCTGGGCAGCCTCTGCCAGCTCAAAAAGCCGGTTGCAGCCTATCGTCCCTCCACCTGCTCTCTCAGAATCCGAATATATTCCGGTGTAGTCCCACAGCAGCCTCCGATCAGGTCAGCCCCCAGATCCACCAGTTCTGCCATATGGACCGCAAAATCCTGGGGACTCATCTGGTAGATGGCTTCTCCCTCTTCGTTGATCACCGGCAGGCCTGCATTGGGCTTTACCACCAGGGGAACCTGGGCGCAGGCCTTCATGGCCTTCACCACTCCCTGCAGCTGGTCGGGCCCCAGGGAGCAATTCACGCCTACTGCTGAGGCTCCCTGGGCCTGCAGGGTTTCTACCGCCTCGGCTGCCGTTCCCCCAAAAAGGGCCCTGCCCTCCTCTCCCACTGTCAGGGTGCAGATCATGGGCAGCTTGCAGGTATCCAAAGCCGCCCGCAGGGCAACCTCCGTCTCCGGCAGGCTCAGCATGGTCTCTGCCACCAGGAGATCGGCACCGGCCTGGGCAAGAGCCTCTATCTGCTGGCAATAGGCCTCATACAGCTCCTCCTCCGTCAGATCCCCCAGGGGTTCCAGAAGCTCTCCGGAAGTGGTCAGATCCCCGGCTACCCAGGCCCGACCCTTTACCTGGTCCAGGGTCAGCTCCACCAGCTCCCGGTTCAATCTTACCGTATCCCCCTCTTTGCCGTGCTTTCGCAGGCTGATGCAATTGGCGGAAAAGGTGGGGGCGTAGATGATCTGGCTGCCTGCCTCCAGATATTGCTCCTGCAGACTGGTCACCCACTCCTTATGATCCAGAAGCCAGGCCTCCACACAGATATTCTTTGGCATTCCCTTCTTCACCATATTGGTGCCAAAGGCCCCGTCCAGGTACGTGATCCTGCCCCTTGTCAGCTTCTCAAATTCCTGCCTGTCCATATGCTAATCCTCCCTGGCTGTCTCCAGAGCCCTATCTTACTGCTGCAAGCGCAAACCCTCCTTCTTAGGATTCGCTGGAGGAGCTGCTGGTGGTTTCTGTATCTGCTGAGCTGGTACTGGCAGAACTGCCACTGGTAGTTTCCCCGGAGCTCGTGCTGGCGGAACTGCTACTGGTGGTCTCCCCGGAGCTCGTGTCGGCAGAACTGCTACTGGTAGTTTCCCCGGAGCTGGTGCTGGCTGAGCTGCTGGTGGAAGTCGTATCCTGGGAGGAGGAAGTAGAGGTAGTGGTGCTATCTGCTGTCTTCACCACATAGGCATCCTTATCCGTTACCTTCAGCTTCTTCCAGGGACTCTTCTCCTCGATGCTGGTAGCATCCTTCCACTCCTGAACCTTGCTGTCGTAATTCTCATCTTCCCGATCGCTGATGATGGATTGCTTCTTGGTCTCGGTAGCATCCTCATCAAACATATGATCCAGCCGCACCACATAGTAATAATCATCTGTCTCGATGACTCCATCGTAGACCTGGCCATCTGACAGGTCACTGACCGCTTCCTTCACCGCATCATCGATTGTAGTATCCTCTTCGTCATTGGTGCTGTAGTTGACACCGCTGCTCAGGAAATCCTCGTCAATGGCTTCCGCCAGGGTGGAAATATCCTCATTAGCAGGATCTGCAGAAGCCTGGATCTGATCCAGCAGCTCCTGGCACTCCTCCTTCAGGCTGGCCTTCTCCTCATCGGTCAGATCGGTGGTATTGCCATCATCATCCGTGCCGGTCAGCTTGATACGGGAGTAGGTAATCCTGGTCTGGGCAGCCTCCTCATCGGAGACCTCCCGATCGGTATCCTCCACCATAGGATCCTTCATCAGGGTCTTGTAGGTATAGAGCTCCATCATCTCCTCTACATTCTCCTGGGTTGCCCCGATCTGGTTCATGGCATCGGCGTTGGACTCCATAATGGTCTTGGCCGCACTCTCTATCTGTTCCCGATACTCGTCAGAGATGGTCACATCATATTCCGAGGCATGCTGGCGCAAAAGCACCATTTCCACAATATCGTCCTTGATATTATCCTTAAACTGTTCTCCGTAGGTGCCGCTGTCCACAGCAGAATCCCACATGGTGCTGCCCTCGGATACCAGCCCATAACTCTGCATCATATAAAGGGTCTCCGCCTGCTGATAACGCAGGATAAAATTAGCTGTTCCCAGACTGACCTCGTCCTCGCCCACCACCAGGGCAGTGGCAGTTCCGTCCACCTTACTGCTGCAGCCTGTCAATCCTGCTGCTGCCATAGTCAGGGATAAAACCCCGCAAAGGGCAAATATTTTCCTTCTTTTCATAACAACCTCCAAATCCATTCTATCGTATTACCGGGGCAAGCCCGGCAAATACAGGTTAGGGCCTTTGACCGCACTTTGACTCCCAGTATATCCTTTTTTGCCCATTCAGGCAATCTTTTTCACCGATTTCAAACTTTTTTCACAGACTTCCGGGGCAAAAGATACTTTTCCATATCTTCCAGCAGACTGCACACCTGGGTCAGGACCGTTTGGCCCTTTTTCTTCCCCTTCTCGGGCTGGTAAAGGAAGCCGGTTTTCTTATCCATCTGCAGACGGAGCTGTCGCCCGTATTCTTCCAAAAGCTGGCTAATGCCCCCCACATCAATCTTGGCTTTTTCATAAAAGAAAAGCCGAATTTCCTTCCCCACCTGCTTGATCTCCGTCAGATAGAGGCGGTGGGCCAGGGCTCTCATCTGGGCTACGGCCACCAGGTTTCGAACACAGCGAGGGGGCTCTCCGAAACGATCCAGCAGCTCCTCCAGCATCCCTTCCATCTCTTCTCCTGTCTCTATCCCTGCGATTCGTTTGTAAATATCCAGCTTCTGTCCCTCGTTGGTGATATAATCCTCCGGAATATAGGCATCCACCACCAGGTCGATGACCGTATCAAATTCCTCCTCTTCCGCCTTCTCTCCCTTGGCATCCCGGACGGCCTTGCTGAGCATCTTGCAATAGAGATCATAGCCTACGGCTTCCATATGACCGTGCTGTTCTGCCCCCAGAAGATTGCCGGCCCCTCGGATTTCCAGATCCCGCATAGCGATCTTGACCCCGCTGCCCAGATCCGTGAATTCCCGAATGGCCATGAGCCGCTTTTCCGCCTCTTCCCGCAATATCTTGTTGGGGCGGTACATGAGGAAGGCATAGGCGGTGCGGTTGCTTCTGCCTACCCGGCCCCTCAGCTGGTAGAGCTGAGCCAGACCCATCCGGTCTGCATCGTGGATAATGATGGTATTGACATTGGAAATGTCCATTCCCGTCTCTATGATGGTGGTGGAGACCAGGACATCGATCTCCCCATTGATGAAGCTGTACATGATCCTCTCCAGCTCCCGCTCCTTCATCTGGCCGTGGGCGTAGGCCACATTGGCCTCCGGTACCAGGGCGGAGATCCGGTTGGTCAAGTCCAAAATGGTATTCACCCGATTATGGACGTAGTAGACCTGGCCCCCCCTGGCCAATTCCCGGCTGATGGCCTCCCGCACCAACTCCTCATCGTATTCCATCACATAGGTCTGAATGGGAACCCGATCCAGGGGCGGTTCCTCCAACACACTCATGTCCCGGATGCCGATGAGGCTCATATGGAGGGTTCTGGGGATGGGGGTAGCAGTCAGGGTCAACACGTCCACATTCTGCTTCAGTCTCTTGATCTTCTCCTTATGGGTCACCCCAAAACGCTGTTCCTCATCCACCACCAGAAGACCCAGGTCCTTGAAATTCACATCCTTGGACAAAACCCGGTGGGTACCGATGAGAATATCCACCTGACCCTTCTGCAGATCCGCCAGGGTTTTCTTCTGCTGAGCCGGAGACCGGAAGCGGCAGAGCAGGTCAATCCGCACCGGAAAATCCTTCATCCTCTGGGTAAAGGTATTGTAATGCTGCTGGGCCAGAATGGTGGTTGGTACCAGGATGACCACCTGTTTGCTCTCCTGGACAGCCTTGAAAGCAGCCCGGATGGCGATCTCCGTCTTGCCATAGCCCACATCCCCGCAGATCAGGCGGTCCATGATCTTGGGACTTTCCATGTCCTTCTTGGTGGCCTCGATGGCCGCCAGCTGGTCTTCCGTCTCCTCAAAGGGAAACATTTCCTCGAATTCCTGCTGCCAGACCGTATCCGGGGCAAAGGAATAACCGGAGCTTCCCTGGCGTGCCGCATAGAGGGCGACCAGATCCTTGGCAATATCTGCCACCGCCTTGCGGACCTTATTGCGGGTCTTGATCCATTCCTGGCCCCCCAGCTGATTCAGCTTGGGTCTTCGCACCTCCCCGCCGTTGGTGGCGCCCCCGTATTTCTGCAGGAGATCCAGCTGGGTGGCCTGCACATAGAGATTGCTGCCCCCCGCATATTCGATCTTGATATAATCCCGGAAGGTATTGTCTACCTTGACCTTCTCGATGCCCCGATAGATACCCAGACCATGGCTTTCGTGCACCACATAGTCCCCCAGGGTCAGCTCCGCAAAATCCTGAATCTTCTGCCCTTTGTATTCTGACTTTTTCTTCTTCCTTTTCTGCTCTTTGCCAAAGATGTCCGTCTCCGTGATCAGGACAAACTTCTGCAGGGGATATTCAAATCCCCGACCGGCATATCCATAGATGACTAAGATCTCGCCCGGGCTCAAGAGCCGGTCTTTCTCCTCACTGTAGAAGGCGTTGAGGCCCTCCTCCTGCAGATCCCTGGCCAGCCGCTTGCCCCGGGTACGGGAAGCAGACAAAAGAATGACCCGATAACCGGCCTGCTTCCATTTGCGCAGATCCTCCACCAAGAGGGGAAATTGATGGTTGTAGGAGCTGACGGGCTTGACCGTCACGCTATAATGGTCTCGAATCTCCCAGGCCCCCTTGCGCAGCTCCATCAGGCTCAGACCGATACAGTTGCGCCGGTTCAGCTCATAGGTCAGCTGATCCGCCGTCAGGAGGCGATTCCCCTCCTCCGCCTTCATCTGCCCCTTTTCCAGCCTGTGGATCATGCACTCCCGGTATTCCTCAAAGAGAGCCTTGGCATTTTCCAGGATCCTCCCCGGCTCATCCAGGAAAACAGGACTATTTTCCGGAAAGTAATCCGGCAGGGTATCCGTCAATCTCTGGTAGAAGCCCTCTTCCTCCCGGCCGATCTCCTCCGTAGCCGGATAGATGGTGATTTCCCTAAGATTCTCAATGGATCGCTGACTCTCTGCATCGAAGCTGCGGATGGAGTCCACCTCATCTCCCCAAAGCTCGATCCGCCAGGGGTTGTCCTCCGTCAGGGCAAAGAGATCCAGGATTCCCCCTCGAATGGAGAACTGGCCGGAAGCCTCCACCTGGCCACACCGCTCATAGCCCATGGCAGCCAGATCCCGACTGAATTCCTCCAGATCTAGCTTGCTGTCATTTTTCAGGACCCGGATATGCTTTTTGAGCACACGAAGAGGCAGAAGGTAGTCCATGCAGCCCCCGGTACTGGTGACTACAGTGACTCTCTTCCGCTCCATCAATGCCTGTATGACTTTCATTCTCTGCCTGGTCAGCAGATTGCCGGACAGGTCTGCCTGATAGAAAATCAGGTCTCTGGCCGGATAGAAGATCACCTGAGGATCGTAGGTACGGTAATCCTCGTAAAGCTCCTTGGCCTTCAGCTCATTCTCTGCTACCAGCAGGACGCTGGGGCTCATCTCTGTCAGGCCTGCGGCCAGATGAGCCTTCTGGGATTCCAGACAGCCGGTAATGGTAACCAGTCCCCGATTCCGGGTCAGCTGCCTTCTCAGATCCTCTATCCCCGCCATTTCCTCCAATGGCTGCATAAAAGCCCTCATTCCAGCTTCCCCTTACCGGCCTGTGCTGCCTCTTTTTCCCTGGTCTTCTCTTTGGCCTTTTTATTATAGCGATTCATGGCCTCATCGATATTTCCTTCCAGAATCAGATGCAAAGCCTTGTCCGCATCCTCCAGGGCTTTGTCTACTCTGCCCCTGTCCTCCCGGGAAAAGGGGGCCAGGACATAGTCCGCCAGATCCCAATTGGCAGGCTTCTCTCCGATTCCGATGCGGATGCGGGGAAAATGATCCGTCCCCAGATGGCTGATAATATTCTTCATGCCATTGTGGCCTCCGGCGCTGCCCTTTTTCCGCACCCGGATGGCTCCTGGCTCCAGGCTGATATCATCGTAAATGACCACCAGATCCTGCTCCGGATCCAGCTTATAATAATGAACCAGGGCTCCCACAGCCTCCCCGCTTAAATTCATATAGGTCATGGGCTTGGCCAGAAGAACCCTCTGGCCTGCCAGGACCCCTTTTCCCACCATAGCCTTCAGCTGGATCCCTGCGTAGGGGATCCGATACTCATCCGCCAGATAAGTGATGGTATCAAAGCCCACATTATGCTTGGTTCCCTCGTACTTTCGCCCCGGATTCCCCAAACCAACAATTAAATACATATGTCTTCCCTCAATTGAAATAGACCAGCTCCGACTCCGGCGCCTGGGCGGGCTGAATCTCCTGCGCCAGAAGCACCGGGCCTGTCTCATGGTAGACCTTCTCATAGCGGTAGTCGATGACTGCTGTCACCTCCACCCAGCTGCCCATGGCCAGGTCTTTTACCTCTTTGGCATTCTTTCCCCGGCAAAGATAGCCGATGAAGGTGGTATCGTCGGCACAGCAGGTCATGGCCTTGCGGCCCGGGACGAAATAATCTGCCCCGGCTCCCCGGCTCTTCAGCACCATGCCCTTCAGGCGCACGGTCTTGCCCTGGTAACGCTCCGGATGATCCCCGGCATCTACATAAAAAATGCCAAAGTCCACATCCTCAATGTCTATGACCTCCGCCTCCAGGTCATAAGGAAGGGAATCCTCAAAGATATCCGTCAACTCCCCGCTGGAATCCTCGAAAAGGATCTCACAGCCCGGGTTGACTACCTTAATACTGCGGCGGAAGTTGGCCAGGGGCAATTCCACGGAACAGCGGTTGAACATCACCATATCCGCATTCTTCACCATTTCCACAAAGAGAGCCTTCATATTGTTCATGTAAACCTGGAAGGAGCTTCCGTCCACCGTGACAATGTGCTGGACGATGCCCCAGCCCTTTGGCAGTTCCATGGTCTCCAGCTTTTGGACACTCCACAGGGGGTTGTACTCCAGGATTACCCGCTCCGGCTGATACCTTCTCTGCAGGGACTCCAGTCTCTCCAGGGTAAAATCCTCCGGCTCCTCCATCTGTTCCAAAACCGTCAGATGCCGATGCAGCATCTTCTCGTCATATTCCACTTCCCCCTCCTCGCAGGACAGAAGCAGGGTGGGACCATCAATCTGAAAATATTCCTGCTGCACCGTAAAGTCGATAAAGGTAGACTTTCCACTCTCCAAAAAGCCAGTGATCAGGTACACCGGCACATCTACTTCATTCTCATCCATGGTTCTTTGTCATCCTCTTTTCCTCTCTTTTTATCAAGTCGAATCAGAGACTCTACTCTGGCAATTCCTTAATTCTCTCGGCTTCCGTAAGCACACGGAGCTGGTATTGCGCAATCTCTTGAAGCTGTTGAAAACGCTCCTGCTTATCCACTCCCTGTTTTATCAGTTCTGCGTTGTGTGTTTCCAGATTGGATAAAACAGTCAATTCCGGAATGGAGGCATAATCACGGATATTACTGGTTTTCGCAAGTTCTGGATTGGCATTTCTCCACTCTTTGGCGGTGCATCCAAACAATGCCACATTCAATAGATCCGCTTCATCTGCATAGGCAAGCCATTCATTGGATTTTGTGTAATTGCTCTGGGGCAGAACATAGTTTTTAACTGCATCTGTGTGAATGAGATAATTATTCTTCGAAAGAAATCTCTTTGCACTCCATTCCAACTTGAGTCTGTCATTTTCTTCATCCTTGAGCCGCTGATATTCCTTAAGAAGATAAAGTTTAAACACGGGGCTGATGGAAGAGCCAAATTCAAAAGCTATATCCTTATGTGCATAGGTTCCTCCATATCGTCCGGCTTGCACATAAATGCCGATGGCATTTGTTTTCTCAATCCACTCTTTTGCGCTCAGGGTGAAGGTATGCAGACCTGCTTCCTCTTTAAAGTGGTCGAATTCGACCACTTTAAAATCCCTGTTGTACATGATCTCCCAAGTACCAAGAAATTCCAGGGTAGTACGAGCCCTCAGCCAGTTTTTGATAACATCCGCCGCACGACTTGCGTCAGTGCGTGCCTTCGCCATATCCGTAAGACTGATGTAATCCCGCTGGTCAATACTCATAACGGTTACAGGTGTTTCCCCCACTGTAATAAGGAATGTCTTTTTCTTTCCACTCATTCTATCCCTCCAGGAACTTAATCAGGGTCTCCATCTCCTCCCGGGTTCCTATGGTGATGCGCAGGTAGTTGTCAATTCTGGGTTTGTCAAAATAGCGAACATAGATATGTCGGTCCCGCAAGGCCTGAAAGATCTGGCGAGCCGGCCTTGTCTCATGACTGGCGAAGATAAAATTGGCCTTGGAATCCTCGAAGGTGAACCCCAGCCGTCTCAACTCCTTCTTGGTCCATTCCCTGGTCGCAACGATCTTATCCAGGGTCTCCTGAAAATAAGCCTGATCCTTCAAGGCCTCCCTCCCCAGAGCCAGCGTCAGCTGATCCATGGTATAAGAATTGAAGGAATATTTCACGTCGTTTAGATAGGAGATCAGCTCTTCATTGCCTATACAAAAGCCAATCCGCATGCCTGCCATAGACCGGGACTTGGAAAAGGTCTGCACCACCAGAAGATTATCATACTTTTCCAGCAGGGGAAGGGCAGTCTTAGCGCCAAAGTCTACATAGGCCTCATCTACAATCACCACCACATCTCGATTATGCTGCAAGATCTCCTCAATGGCTGACAAGGATAATTCCACTCCGGTAGGCGCATTGGGATTGGGAAAGACGATTCCCCCATTTTCCTCAAAATAGTCCTCCGGCACCAGGTGGAAGTTGTCATCCAGGGCCTTGGTGACATAGGGAATCCGAAATTCCTCTGCCCAGACATCATAGAAGGAATAAGTGATATCCGGAAAGAGGATGGGTTTGTCTGAATTGAAAAAGGTCAGAAAGGACATGGCCAGGACATCGTCAGAGCCTACTCCCACGAAGACCTGGGAGGGCTTCACCCCATAATAGTCCGCCAAAGCCCGGGTCAGAACCTCAGCCTTGGGATCCGGATAGAGACGAAGACGGTCTGTATCAAAAGCCTCCAAGGC
>CAVLCU010000033.1:0-20061 GCA_963661545.1 Lachnospiraceae bacterium
TGTAAAATCAAAGGGTTCCGCCACTTTAACTTTCTTCAAGTGTCGAAGACGGGATTGTATATACGAATTCCAGGCTCTGTCAAGAACAATTCAGACTTCAAGAGCCTTTTTTCCCTTGACATTATCCCTCATAGCTGTTATATTGCAAGCCGATGGCAGACGTAGGCTGCCGGAAAAGAGGAAATAGGAATTATGAATCCATTAAAAAAAGCTTATTGCAGAACTTTTCAAAAGGGAATGAAGACGGCCCTGCCCCTTCTTCCTTACAGAAAGCCTGAAATTGTCGGAAGTGTAAGGGTTCTTCCGGATATCATGAAAAAAAAGAAGTGTTCCAGACCCTTAATCATCACGGATGCGGGCATCCGCAAGCTGGGACTTACCCGAAGGCTGGAGGAAGCCTTATCCAAGAATAAGATTTCCTACTTTATCTATGATAAAACCTGCGCCAATCCCACCACAGACAATGTAGACCAGGCGCTTGCCCTGTACAAGAGCAAGAACTGCGATTGCATCATCGGTTTTGGCGGAGGTTCCAGCATAGACTGTGCCAAGGCTACCGGCGCCAGAGTTGCAAAACCCAGGCAGTCCCTGGCCGACATGAAGGGAATTCTCAAGGTTCACAGCAGGCTTCCCCTGCTTATGGCAGTTCCTACCACCGCAGGAACCGGCAGTGAGACTACCCTGGCCGCTGTTATCGTAGATTCCCAGACCCGGCACAAGTATGCCATCAATGATTTTCCCTTGATCCCGCGTATTGCTGTCCTGGACCCCAAGGTAACCCTCAGTCTTCCGCCCTTTATCACTGCCACCACAGGAATGGACGCCCTGACCCATGCCGTGGAAGCCTATATCGGCGGCTCCACCACCCCAGCCACAAGAAAGGATGCCCTGCAGGCAGTCAGACTTATCTTTGCCAATCTGGACACTGCAGTCACCCAGGGATCTCAGATCGAAGCAAGAAGGAATATGCTCCATGCCGCCTACTATGCCGGCTGCGCCTTTAGCAAATCCTATGTAGGATACGTACATGCCGTGGCTCATTCCCTGGGAGGAGAATATAACGTTCCCCATGGTTTGGCCAATGCCATATTGCTTCCCTTTGTCCTGGAAGCCTATGGCTCAGTTATCGATCAAAAGCTCAAAGAACTGGCCATTGCGGCAGGCACTGCCCTGGAAACCGACCCTCCCCACGAAGCTGCAGCAGGCTTTATCCAGGCCATCAAGGACATGAAGAACCGCTTCCATATTCCCGATACCATTCCGGAAATACAGGAAAAGGATATTCCCAAGCTGGCAAGCTACGCCGATCAGGAAGCCAACCCCCTCTATCCGGTACCTGTCCTCATGGATGCCAGGGAACTCGAACAATTCTACTACATGCTCCTGCCTCAGCAAAAGGAAGCGGCTTGCTCCCTGCGGGGGGCATCCTGAAAGTCAGCTTTCATTCGTGGGGGGGCTGAACAAGGTGCAGCAGTAGGGTCTTAGCAAAGGAGAATGAGATGAAGGAATTACAGATCCGGGAACTTGTCAAAAAGCAGCAGGACTACTTTCTGACCGGAGCAACCCTTGATATATCTTTTCGAAAAAATGCCTTGAAAAAGCTGAAAAATATCATTCTGGAAAATGAAGCGGCCATCCATGCGGCCCTCCGGCTGGATCTGGGCAAGAGCGGCTTCGAGTCCTATATGTGCGAGACCGGTCTTGTCTTAAGCGAGATCGGCTATATGCTCAAGCATATGAGCCGATTTGCCAGGGAAAAGCGGGTCAGAACTCCTCTGGCGCAATTCTGCTCCAGAAGCTACAAAAAGCCCTCCCCCTATGGAGTTACCCTTATCATGAGCCCCTGGAATTATCCCTTCCTGCTGACCATGGAGCCCCTGGTGGATGCCCTCACGGCGGGCAATACTGCCATACTCAAGCCCAGCGCCTATTCCCCCCATACCAGTGCTTTGATGGAGAAGCTGATCTCCCAATGCTTTGCCCCGGAATATGTCGCCCTGGTCACAGGGGGAAGGGCCGAGAATACCGCTCTTCTCGATACCCCCTTTGACTATATCTTCTTTACCGGCAGTATGACTGTGGGAAAAGAAGTGATGAAGAAGGCCTCCGCCCATCTGACCCCCGTCACCCTGGAGCTGGGCGGCAAAAGCCCCTGCCTGGTGGATAAAAGCGCCAATCTGAGGCTGACGGCCAAGAGACTGGTATTTGGCAAATATCTCAATTGCGGCCAGACCTGCGTGGCTCCCGATTATGTCTATTGCGACGCCGGCATCAAGGACCAGCTGCTGGAGGAGATCAAGATCCAGATAAGGAAGCAATACGGAGACTTTCCCCTGGATAATATCGACTACGGAAAGATCGTCAATGAAAAGCATTTTCATCGCATCCTGACACTCATAGACAGCCAGAAGGTGGTTTTGGGCGGCAATTCCAACCCAAAGACCCTCCAGATCGAGCCTACGGTCATGGACAGGGTGTCCTTTGAGGATCCCGTGATGCAAGAGGAGATCTTCGGTCCTGTCATGCCCATCCTCACCTTCCAAAGCCTGGAGGAGGCCATAGCCAGGATCCAGTCCCTGCCCCACCCCCTGGCTCTCTATCTCTTTTCCTCAGATCGGTCTGCCATCCAGAAGGTCACTGCCTCCTGCGGTTTCGGCGGCGGCTGCATCAACGACACCATCATCCATCTTGCCACCAGCCAAATGCCCTTCGGCGGCTTTGGCGCATCCGGTATGGGCTCCTACCACGGCAAGGATGGCTTTGACACCTTCACCCACTACAAGAGTATCGTAGACAAAAAAACATGGATCGACCTCCCCATGAGGTACCAGCCATATACAGATTCCCACAATAAAATGATCCATTTCTTCCTGAAATAAGCCCCCTGGGCAGACGAAAGGGGAGCCTTGTCCGCTTATCCCATGCGAACCTTGGTTCCCTTCCCGTCCCTCTTACTGAGCTTGATCTTATTGAGGCTGACCTGCTTGCCCTTGCAGGTTACCTTGCATTCCATCCGGCCTGTAATCAGCCAGGCAGCCTCCAGGTAATCCCCCTCTCCCAGGCGAATGCCCCGCACTCCGATGGCAGCCTTCTTTTTCTCCGGCACCTCCTCCAGCAAAAAGCGGATGAAATACCCCTCCTTGCTCTGAAGCACCAGATAATCATGCATTTCCGTGGATCCGACCAAAATCAGGCGATCCTCCTCCCCCGACAGCTTGGTGGCGGCAACGGTACGTTTGCTTACATCGAATTCCCTTCCCTCCACCACCTTAACCATACCGGCCCGGGAGACAAAGGCCAGCTTCTGCTGCTTGAGATCCTGCATGACCTCCACAAAGACGATTTCCTCCTTCTCTGCGGAATAATTGCAAAGGTTGTCAATGGGGGTTCCCTTGTCCTTGAACTTGCCGAAGGGAATGTCCAGGACCTTGACCGTATGCATCTGTCCCAGGTCGGTAAAGATGCAGAGACGGTCGGTATTCTTGCAGCGGAAGATATAGCGGCTCTCTCCTGCCGCCGTTTCCTGATTTCTCTCATAAATGGCAGGATCTACCGTCCTCACATAACCGAACCGATCCATCAAAACCACCAGCTCCGTCTCCTGAAAAGCCGCTTCCTCCCATACAATTTCCTCCGCATTGGTAATCCGGGTCCGTCTGGGTCTGGCATATTCCTTCTTAATCGCGTCCAGATCCTCTATGATGACCTGAGCCATAGAGTCATAATTGTTCAGGATGTCCTCATAGCGGGCAATCTTCTGAAGGGTCTCTTCATATTCCTTTTGCAGAGCCTCGATCTCCAGACCAATGAGACGGTAGAGCCGCATCTCCAGGATGGCTGTGGCCTGGCGCTGGGTGAAAGAGAGCTTCTTTGCCTCCTTTTCGCTGGCCTTACGCTTAAAACGAATGCCCTCCGTGATGCCCATGGTCAGGCAGTCCTTAACCTGTTTCTGGCTCTTGCTGCCCCGGAGAATCTCTATGATCAGGTCAATGACATCGCAGGCCTTCATGAGGCCCTCCTGGACCTCCTTCTTCTCCAGCTCCCGGGCCAGGAGATTTTGGTATTTCCGGGTGGCTAATTCAAAGCGAAAGTTGATATGATGGTCCAGAATCGCCTTGAGGCTTAAGGTCTCCGGTTTGCCATCAGCCACCGCCAGCATATTGACACCGAAGGTATCCTCCAGCCGGGTCTTCTTATAGAGGAGATTCTCCAGTCTTTCCGGATCCGCCCCCTTGCGCAGCTCCAGGACGATGCGGATCCCCTCCTTGGAGGATTGGTTGGAAATATCGATGATTTCCGGCGCCTTGCGGGATTCTGCCAATTCTGCCACGTCATTCAGGAATTTGCCGATGTTGGCTCCGATCATAGGATAGGGCAATTCCGTAATAACCAGATATTGGCGGCCATTCTTCCCCTTCTCCCGCTCCACCTTGCCTCGCAGGCGGATCTTGCCGCTGCCCTTTTCATAGATGGCTGCCAGCTCCTTTTGGTTGACCAGGATTCCTCCGGTGGGGAAATCCGGACCCGGCAGGTATTCCATCAACTCCTCCGTGCTGATATCTTCCTTCTGCATACAGGCCTTGACCGCATCCACCACCTCTCCCAGGTTGTGGGGGGGGATGCTGGTAGCCATTCCCACGGCGATGCCATCCGCACCATTGACCAGCAGGTTGGGAATACGGGCCGGCAGAACCTCCGGCTCCTTCTCTGTCTCATCGAAATTGGGCAGGAAATTCACCACATCCTTATCCAGATCTCTTAAATAGACCTCCTGGGTGATTTTCTGCAGACGGGCCTCCGTATAACGCATGGCGGCGGCTCCGTCCCCCTCGATGGAGCCGAAATTCCCATGTCCGTCCACCAGGGGCTGGCCCTTCTTGAAGTCCTGAGCCATCACCACCAGGGCCTCGTAGATAGAGCTATCCCCGTGGGGGTGGTATTTACCCATGGTATCCCCCACAATGCGGGCGCATTTCCGGTAGGGGCGGTCATAGTAGGTACCCAGCTCCAGCATATCATAGAGGGTGCGGCGCTGCACCGGCTTCAGGCCATCCCGGACGTCGGGCAGGGCTCTGGCGATAATCACGCTCATAGCATAATCAATATAGGACTTTTGCATGAGCTCGGAATATTCTGTTCTGATAATCTGTTCTTCCATCTATCTCTTATGGCTCCTTTATCCTTCTCCCGGCCTTCTCCCTCAGACATCCAGCTGGGCATCTGCCGCATGCTCATAGATAAATGCCTTTCGGGGGGGCACATCCGTACCCATGAGGATCTCCGTCACCTCCGAGGCCATGCGGGCATCCTCGATTTCTACCCGCTTGAGGCGGCGGGTCTTGGGATCCAGGGTGGTCTCCCACAGCTGACTGGCATCCATCTCTCCCAGACCCTTGTAACGCTGCAGGGTAAACTTGCGGCCTGCATGCTTCTTCCGGTACCTGTCCAGGGCCTTATCGTCATAGAGATATTCCTCCTCCCCCTTGGCGGGAATGGCCTTGTAGAGGGGAGGCATGGCGATATAGACATGGCCTTCATAGATCAGATCCGGCAGGAACCGATAGAAAAGGGTCAGCAGAAGAGTAGATATATGGGCTCCGTCCACATCCGCATCAGCCATGATGATAATCTTGTCATACTTAAGCTTGCTGATATCGAAATCATTGCCATATCCCTCGGAGAATCCGCAGCCGAAGGCATTGATCATGGACTTGATCTCTGCATTGGCCAAAACCTTGTCCATGCTGGCCTTCTCCACATTCAGAATCTTGCCCCGTATGGGTAAAATGGCCTGAAAGCTGCGATCCCTGGCCGTCTTGGCAGACCCGCCGGCGGAATCTCCCTCCACAATGAAGATTTCACACAGGGAGGGATCCCTTTTCTCACAATTGGCCAGCTTGCCATTGGCATCAAAGGAATACTTCTGCCGGGTCAGGAGGTTGGTCTTGGCCCTCTCTTCAGACCGGCGAATCTTGGCAGACCGCCCCGCACAGGCCAGAACCTTCTTCAGATTCTCCAGATTCCGGTCAAAATAATGGGCAATCTCCTCTCCGGTCACCTTGCCTGTCGCTCTGGCGGCATCGGGGTTGTCCAGCTTAGTCTTGGTCTGACCCTCAAAGCGGGGATCGGGATGCTTGACGGACACCACCGCCGTCATTCCGTTGCGGATGTCTGCTCCGGTAAAGTTGGCATCCTTCTCCTTCAAAAGACCGATCTCCCGGGCGTAGGCATTCATCACGGTGGTAAATTGGGTCTTAAAGCCGGTCAGGTGGGTGCCCCCTTCTGCATTGTAAATATTATTGCAAAAGCCCAGGACATTCTCCTGAAATTCATTGACATACTGGAAGGCCACCTCCACCGTAATCCCCTCCGACTCCCCCTTGAAATAAACCGGGGGATGGACGGCTTCCTTCTTCTTATTCAAATCCCGGACAAAGCCCAGGATGCCCTCCGGTTCATGGAAGACCTGGCTCTCCTCCTTGCCCTCCCGCCTGTCGCTGTACTCGATGGTCAGCTGGGGATTCAGGTAGGCTGTCTCATGGAGCCGGCTCTTGAGCTCGGTGGAGGCAAAACGGGTTTTCTCAAAGATCTCCGGATCCGGCAGAAAATTCACACTGGTGCCGGTGTCCCTGCTTTTCCCCAGCTTGGGAAGAAGACCCCCCTCCAGGGGAATCACAGGCTTTCCCCGTTCATAGCGGTCATGATAGATAAAGCCCTCCCTGCTGATCTTTACATCCAGATAGACAGACAGGGCGTTGACCACAGAGGAGCCCACCCCGTGCAGACCACCGCTGGTCTTGTAGACCGAATTGTCGAACTTTCCTCCCGCATGGAGAGTGGTAAATACCAGCCGCTCCGCCGGTACCCCCTTTTCGTGCATGCCCACGGGAATTCCTCTTCCGTTATCCGTTACCGTACAAGATCCGTCTGCCTCCAGGGTGACCCGGATCAGGGAACAATAACCGGCCAGATGCTCATCCACCGAATTATCCACAATCTCATAAATCAGGTGATTCAGACCCTTTCTGCCGGTACTTCCGATATACATGCCCGGCCGCACCCGCACCGCCTCCAGTCCCTCCAGAACCGAGATACTGGCGGCATCATAGGTATTATTCTTACTTGCCATTCTTTTTCTTTTATCCTTTTCATTGCTTACCACAATCCCCAGGGGCATCTCACGGGAGCAGTTCCCGGAAGGATCGGATATAGAGATCCGCCTCCTGCTCCATCTCCTCTTGGCTGCCCTTATAGTGGATTTCGTATACACCTACCGTTCGAAAGCCTCCTGCCTTGGCTCCCCGGATTCCCTCTATGATATCCTCATAGACCACGCACTCCTCCGGCGGCAGGCCCAGATTGGCGGCGGCCTTCTCATAAATATCCGGAAATTCCTTGCTTCTTCCCACTTCCTTGGCCGTCACCACCGTATCCAGCATAGGTAAAAGCCCTGTCCGTTCCAGGGCAGGCATGACCAGACAGGAATCCGAGGATGTGGCGACAGCCAGCTTCTTCCCCCTTCGATGGAGACCCTCCACATAGGCATAAACATGGGGCTTCAGGGGCAAATACTCCCGATAGGCCTCCTGAGCCATATCGAACCACTCCTGCATAATATCCTCCGGCTTCTCCTCCAGGTGAAAGCGGCGGATCGTATAGAGGGCAATCTCATGGGCTTGCATAGGGGTGATAATCTTCTGATAATCCTCCGGCACCTCCAGGCCCCTTTTGGCCAGGAAATCCACATCAATCTGCTTCCAGATTCCCATGGAATCCAGCAGGGTACCATCCAGATCAAAGATAGCCCCCTGCTGCTGCATCATTCTCTTACCTTCCATCTCCTCTGTCCTTCCCATAGAACTCTTGATAGCATCACCCTACTAAGATACCATTTTTTTCTGTCACTGCCAAGGGGCTATCTTTCCTGCGACTGCCGCCGGAAACGTCCATGGCGGCTGACGCCGCCCCCACCACCTATGAAAAGGCATGTCAAACGTTTCATTTTTATTTTTCATTTTCTCCTTTTCTATTTGACCAGGATTTATTCTTTCTATAAAATAAACTGTATCAGACATGTAAGACTTGAAGAAACAGTTCAAAGTGCAAAAGGACAGGAAGCTGTCCTGGGCAGGAAGGGAGCATAACCGTTATGTTAAAAGGAATTCCTCAGATTTTATCTCCTGAACTCTTAAAGGTTCTCTGTGAGATGGGCCATAGTGATCGTCTGGTCATCGGAGATGGCAATTTTCCGGCAGAGTCCATGGGCAAGAATGCCATTACCATCCGCTGCGACGGACATGGGGTGCCGGAGCTTCTGGATGCCATCCTGACCGTCTTCCCTCTGGATACCTATGTGGACCATCCTGTGAACCTGATGGCCGTGATGGAGGGAGACCAGGTAGAGACCCCCATCTGGGATACCTATAAAGAAATCGTTGCCAGGCATGATCCCAGAGGAGCCGCAGCCATCGGCCATATCGAGCGCTTCGCCTTCTATGAGGAAGCCAAGACCTGCTATTGCATCATTTCCTCCAGTGAGAAGGCTCTCTATGCCAATATCATGCTGCAAAAAGGCGTGGTAACCGATTAAACGTCCATGGCGGCTGACGCCGCCACCACCACCTATGAATGCAAGATGGGGCAGACACCGGTATCCCTACTGGTGTCTGCCCTGTCTTTGTTCCACGATGTGTTTGGCTCTCAAAAAGCAGCAGAAGGATTCTCTCCTTCTGCTGCTCTCTTTTGCCGGGACTGGTGTCCGAAATTATTTGTAAAGAGGTCCGTAGTTCTTGCAGGCCCTGAAGTCTGCCCCTTCCTTATCCTTGGTTCCGAAGGCACCCCAGGCAGCCGGACGATAGATGTCCTTGTCTGGGATATTGTGCATAGCTACCGGGATCCGCAGCATAGAGCACATGGTAATGAGATCCGCACCGATATGTCCATAGGAAATGGCGCCGTGGTTGGCTCCCCAGTTCCGCATTACGGTATAAGCGGTCTCAAAGGCACTTCCGCTGACTCCGTCACATCTGGGAGCAAACCAGGTGCAGGGCCATGTATAGTCCGTTCTCTTCCACAGGACATCGGAAACCTCATCCGGCAGCTGAATGGTCCAGCCCTCTGCGATCTGCAGAACCGGTCCCAGGCCCTTCACCAGATTCAGCCGAATCATGGTAGCAGGCATCTCTGCTCTGGTCAGGAATCTGGAGGAATATCCGCCTCCACGGAAGTATCCGTTGTCCGCCGGATTCCAGGTGGTAGCCTCCAGAATCGCCTTCTGGTCTTCCTCGGTTACATTCCACCACTCCTTGATCACGCCCTGGCCATTCTCATCCTTGGCCTCTCCGCAGGCATCCAGGCAGGCAGCGCCGGAGTTAATCAGATGGATAAAGCCATCGGCCTCCTTGGCCTTTCCTTCGATCTCATAGCCTGTCACACGCTTCACGGCATCCCCGCTCCAGTAGGTACGCACATCGGCGAAAATCTGGGGACGGTTGGTCAGAAGCTTCATAAAGAGCATGCCCAGGGAATTCAAAACGTCATTCTCGGTAGCCAGGATATAGGGCTCTCTGGCTCCCTCCCAGTCAAAGGAGGTATTGAGCAGGGCTTCTGCAAAGTCACAGTTGGGATAGAAATCCGTCCACTGTCTCTGTCCCTGGAAACCGGCTGCGATGGCATTGTGTCCCAGAGCCTCCTCAGCAAACTTATCCTCCAGCTTCTTGTTGCCCTGCATCAGGTCTTTGATGATAACCATCATCTTAACCACGAACTCCCACTGCTTCTCTTTCTCTTCCGGACTCTTCTGGATCCAGTCAGGGTTCTTATCGAAGCCTTCCTTGCAATTGGCCTTGGTCCAGGCCAGAGCCTTCTGGAATTCTTCCTCGTCATAGATGCCCTCAGTCATCCGGCGGATGATCTCTACCTCATCTACGGATTCTACCCGCATGCCCAGGTAGGACTCAATGAAATCAGAATCAATGATGGAGCCGCCAATGCCCATGGTAATGGCGCCAATCTGCAGGTAAGACTTTCCTCTCATGGAAGCAACGGCAACTGCAGCGCGGCCGAACCGCAGCAGCATCTCCTGTACATCCTCCGGAATAGTTCCGTCGTCTGCCTCCTGGACATCATGGCCATACATGCCAAAGGCCGGCAGGCCTTTTTGGGCATGGGTAGCCAGAACGGAGGCCAGATATACGGCGCCGGGACGCTCGGTGGCATTCAAGCCCCATACACCCTTGATGGTCTGGGGATCCATATCCATGGTCTCAGACCCGTAGCACCAGCAGGGAGTTACCGTCAGGGTGATATCTACTCCCTCTTTTCTGAACTTTTCTGCGCAGGCTGCGCTCTCACGTACCCGGCCGATGGTGGAATCTGCGATTACAACCTTCACCGGCTCACCATTGGAATATCTCAGATTGGCCCGGAACAGCTCTGCTGCCGCCTTGGCCATACCCATAGTCTGCTCTTCCAGAGAACCTCTCACATCCAAAGGTCCCTTACGACCATCAATCGTAGGTCTGATACCAATTACAGGATAACCGCCGACTAATCTTTCTTCTGCCATGCTAATCATACCTCCATAACATACGCAATTTGCTTTTCTCTTGTTTTTTCTATTATACCCTTGTACGCAAAAAAATACTTGTGGTATAATGGCAGAAAATATAACAATATTCACATTTTCAACCTGGGCACAAGGTTGAAAGAAGGCAGTTTTCCGGCCAATCCACATGGAGCCGATTGGCGCAAGGGTCAACTTGCCCAAACCCCCTAAGGAGACAGGAATGCAATATCTGAATTTTAATGAAAAAAAACAGCATGGCACCTCCAGCTTTCCCCTGGAATTCTACCATGCGGATCCGGCCTTTCCCCGCTATGTCATGAACTACCATTGGCATGCGGAATATGAGCTGATCCGGGTTCTCACCGGCCAGCTCTATATGACCTTAGACGAGAAGGAATTTCAGGCTGACGCCGGGGATATTATCTTTATCCACAGTGGCATCCTCCATTCCGGCACTCCCTCCCTGGGCTGTGTCTATGAATGCCTGGTTTTCGACCTGAATGCCTTTCTCAAGCACAATCCGGCCTGCAGTTCCTACATCCAGCGGGTCATTGACCGGTCAGCCCTCATTTATCACCATTTCAGTCCCAAATATGAAGATATTCACCATATCATTTGGAATGTCTTTGATGCCATGTCTTCCTGCTCGCCGGGCTACGAGCTGACCACCTATGGAGAATTATACCATTTCTTCGGGGTCGTCTTCTGCCAGCACCTCTATCTGGAGGACATTCCCCAGACCAGGAAGGATTACAAGCGAATCATGCAGTTAAAACGGGTGCTGGATTATATAGAAAGCAATTACGCCTCTCCCGTCAGTCTGCAGCAGCTGGCCGATGCCGCCTCCATGTCCCCCAAGTATTTCTGCCGTTTCTTCTACCAGATGACCCACCGGACCCCCATGGATTACCTGAATTACCAGCGGATTGAGCATGCCTGCTATGAACTGGCCACCTCCGACACCACCGTCACGGATGTGGCTTATAACTGCGGCTTCAATGACCTGAGCTATTTCATCAAGACCTTCAAACGCTACAAAGGCAAAACCCCGGGAAAATACCAAGCCTAAGGATTGACTTTTGATGGCAAACAAGGTATACTTTTAGAGTCCGTGCAGCCGGGGAGATAGCGGTGCCCTGTACCTGCAATCCGCTACAGCAGGGGTGATGCCGAACGGAGGACTTTTCATTGCACAGCTGCCTTCTATAAGTGGCGTTGACGTCTGGGTCTTGCGCAACGGGAATCCATGAACCGTGTCAGGGCAGGAATGCAGCAGCACTAAGTGGAAGCTCTCGTGTGCCGTAAGGGCGCCTGGGCTGAGTTAACTGTAGGAGTAACGTGTGTGGTGGGAGTTCGAAGGGAGGCGCACGGATTTTGTACGCGCAAAAAGCCGCCTGTTTCTGAACAGGCGGCTTTCTTACCTGGTGGCGCCAAACAAGGCACAGCAGGAGAGTTTACCGGGAAATACCTACAGTCCGTTTCGCTTCCGAAAGAGCCGATAGAGGGTCTGGATCAATTCCGGATCCTCCAGCCCTTCGTAGCTGGCTTCCTCCGCATCCAGATCCTCGGCCATCACCCGCAAGATATGAACCGGCTGATCCTCCCCATCCTCCAGGGGGTAAAGCACAGCATACTCCTCCCCTTCGTAGGTCAAGATATCCAGCAGTTCGAATTCTCTTTCCTGGCCTTCCTCATCTGTCAGGATGATTCTATCCTCTTCCATATCCTCTCCTCCTTTCCCCCTTGATGGGATGCTTTCCCTATAAACTCCCCTGCCCCACGTCCTTCAGCCCCAGACATTCCTTCACAATCACGGCATCGGACCGGTAGGGACATCTCCTGTGGCCGATTTTCTGACTGGTTTCGCTGCCCTTGCCCAGGACCAGCACCAGGGTTTGATCCGGGGCTTCCTTTAAGGCCCGGCAAATGGCCTCCTCCCGGTCTGGAATGCATTCGTAGGGACATTTTTCCTCTTCCAGATACTGACCGATCTGGCGGCAGATATCCTCCACCCTTTCCGTCTCCGGATCATCCGCTGTCAGATAGACCCTGCTGCAGGCCTTCCCGGCTTCCAGTCCCAGGTCTTTTCTTCTATTGTAAGCCTTGTCCCCGGGGCAGCCGAAGACTGCCACCAGCCGGTGGTTGGGATATTCCAGCCGGGCTGCCTCAAAAATGGTTTGAAAGCTGAGTCTGTTATGGGCATAATCCACAATAGCCGTAACCGCTCCATCGGCCCGGGTATAGACTTCCATGCGGCCGCCCACCCGGGCCTGAGCCAGTCCCTTTTGCATATCCCGGGGATCGATTCCCGCCACATAGGCCGCTGCAATGGCAGCCAATGCATTTTCTATATTAAAGGCTCCGTGCATGGCCAGGCGGAATCTTTGCGTAAAGGCGGGACAGGTAACCGTAAAGGCCAGCCTGCCCTCCTCCAGCCCCAGGTCATGTCCGTAAACCTCCGCCTCCGGCACCTGACCGAAGGTCACCACCCGATCTGCCTGACCTGCCGCCTGCAGGATCCCTTCTGCATAAGGGGTATCCAGACCCACAAGGGCCGTCTTTACCTGGCGGAAAAGAGCTAGTTTGGACTGAAAATAATCCTCAAAATCCTTATGCTCTGTGGGACTGATATGATCCTCAGAGATATTGAGGAAGATACCCAGGGTAAATGGAATGCCTGCCACTCGCTGATACTTCAAGGCCTGGCTGGAGACCTCCATGGCAACCCAGGAAATCCCGCAATCCCAGGCATTGCGAAAATGCCGGTAGATCTCCATGGCCTCCGGTGTGGTCAGGCTGGAGGCCTCCTTCGTCATCCCATCATAATTCTCTACAGAAGTCAAAAAGGCGATATCCTTCTCTCCCCGACCCTCCATAGCCGCATTCCAAATGCTGCGGATAAAGTAGGCCGTGGTAGTCTTGCCCTTGGTTCCGGTAATGCCGATGCAATGCAGCTCCTCCTCCGGAATCTGATAGAAGGCGCGAGCCAGCAGGGGCATGGCAGATCGGATATCCTTCACAAGAATATAAGGAACCTGGGGTATATGATAATCCTCCTGGCTGACATAAGCGACTGCCCCCCTCGTCAGGGCATCCTCCAGGTAGGCCTTCTTGAAGGCTGCTCCCTTGCAGACAAAGAGAGTTCCCGGTTTGGCCTTGCCGGACTCATAGGTCAGACCCCTTACCGGCTCCGCCTGGGCTTGATAGAGGTTCCCTCCCGCCAGGCAAGCTTCCTCCTTTAGCATCCGAAGATAGTCTCCTAATTGGTATTCCATCCTTTCACCTCTGATTCCTTCATCCATTTCCGCTTCTTCCTCCCCTTCTTAAAAAGAGGTCAAAGCCTCCAGCAAAGTCTCCTCGTAGTCTCCCTCCAGCTCCTCTGTCCGGCCGGCATGCCGCAGGTTGGTCTCCACCCCACAGGGCAGATCTGCATCTGCGAATTCCCAAATATGGTAGGAAAGCCCCCGGTGCTGGAAATCAATACTGCCGCAGCCATCCTCCTCCGTATAGGAATAGGAAATCCCCTTTTCCTTCAAAGCCTCCTGTACTCTCTCCAATCTCATCTTCCATCCCTCCCGGTCTCTTTCCTCCCGGTAACCCATTTCATCAATAAGCAAGTCAATACCGCACCATCCGGATCCAGTCTAATCCTCCTCTTGTAGCAGCCAGCTGTCTCCGTCTGCATAGTTGATTCCGATACCAGGCTGGATATTATAACAATATACGTGGAAGCAGACGCCCTGTCCCCCATCCTCCACAGACCAGGCCTCCATCTCCACCCCCGTGGCCACCAGATTACTTCCCTGGAAGTCCGGGGTAACCCGATAGAGCACATGATTGCCTGTCTCATGGACGTAATCGGCGATCTGATTCTCAAAGGGCAGCATCCCTACCGTATTCATATAACGAGTTCCGGTAATCAGGTTCTTCTCATTGGCATTCTCCCCTGCCAGCTGGTAGCCGATCAAATGGCAGCGGTTATAGAGATAGTTGCCCTCCACCAGGCCATTGTATTTGACCGTATGCCAGCCGGAAGGGCGAACCTGCCCGATCTTCCCCCTTTCCTCCGTGGGCATCAGCTCCTGGCAAATATTCGCATAGGCCTGCCCACATCGACCCAGGGCGTCCAACTCACTATAAGATTCAAATGGCTCTGTATTCCCCTTCTCCTGATCGGTAAAATCCGGCTGGTTCTCATGAATCTCCCCATAAGCCCCCTGAGCATCGCCGGTCTGAACCTGGCTGGCAAGAGAAGAGTCCTCCCCCTGCATCCATAGACCCAGATCCAGGTAATCGTAGGCCGCATATCCCCCCAGGAGCATCAATAAGCCCACCAGCAAGGACAGGAGAAGCCTGCCCCTACGTCTTCTGTCGGACCTTCGGCCTCCTCTTCTCCTTGATCTTCTTCTTTTCTTCATCCACATAGATCCTTTGACAAATGATCGTCCCCTTTCAAAAACAAAAGCCCCCGTAATTCTATCAAAATTACGGGGGACTTACAACGGAGGAGGAGGGATTTGAACCCTCGCGCCGTGTTACCGACCTACTGGTGTTCGAAGCCAGACCCTTCAGCCGCTTGGGTACTCCTCCGGATTATAGGGTGGTCTCCGCGACCACCCTATTCATTATACTTGGTGATGCCCTGTCCGTCAACAGATTTCTTATGCGGCGGTAATCATCTGCAGCAGCTGGGCTACATCCCCATTGGTAATGAGGCCATCTCCGTTGAGATCGGCAACACTCAGATCCTCATTCTCACCGGCTGTAACGATAGCCAAAAGCTGAGCTACATCTGCGTTAGTGATCTCTCCATCTCCGTTCAGATCGCCCAGGTCTCGTATCATCTTGCAGAGGGCGGCTGCATCCTTGCCCAGGGGATCGTCAGTACGGTTGTGGTCAGCCTTCCATGTATTCCATTCAACTTCCGGCAGTCCCTTCGTTGTTTCTCCCGTGTTGAACGCAATGGTGCCTTCCATCAAGGTCGGATTCTTATAACTGGTGTCGATGTACTTGATATATCCAATGCCTTTATCTGCACCGGAGTAGGTATTACCGGCAATATTATCAAACTTATTCAGACTGTTGTAGTAGCCAATAATACCGCCCACATATTTGCTGCCTTTTACCGTTCCGGTAAAAGTATTTCCGGTAACGGAATGGGTAACATTATCCCATGTCTGAGCAACATACTGATCGCCGCCAACAATACCTCCAACGCATTCCTTGCCGTTTACGGTACCCGTTACGGTACATCCCATAATGCTTGGACGTCTGGCGTTCGGTGCACTGTCGTCATTGGAATAACCGCCGCCAACAATACCTCCAATGTAAGAACCACTTGCATTTACGGTACCATTAAACGTACAATTCTTCACTTCACATTTGCCCATAGCATTATCTTGGGTACCAAGAATACCGCCAACATAATTTTTGCCTTGGACATCAGCGGAGCTGCTACAGTTTTCAACTGTGCCATTGATTCTGTTTGCAAAGGAACCAATGCGGCTTTCTTTGCCATCGTAACCAATGACAACATCGTCATCAATTGTGCAGTTTCGGATGGTGACAGTAAAATTGTAGCTACTGCAGGCATAACTGTTCGTGCTGTAAACAGAGTTTACCAATCCGGACTTCAGGGTTTGTGTGCCACGCAGAATGCGAACGTATTCAATAGTAACACCGTTGCCTGTCAAGTTATAGCCATTAAGGCTGTCTACCAATCCAGCACCAGCAATACGTTCACCATAGATGTCCAGATTGCGGATCGTTGCTCCATTTACATAGCCGAACAACGGTTTTCCATCAACAGGCACGGTGATCTTTGCATTCCGGTCGTCGCTGATTTTCCCATCAATAGTTCCAGCAAAGGCATTGAGGTTCAGACCACCTTGCGTATCAATGGATCCATTTTTCGTGCAACCAATAGGAGTCCAGCCACTTGGGAGTACCATATCATTGACAATCTTGAAGTATACTCCGGCATAGGAAATTCCTTCCTCGTTCACACGAGTCTGAAGACGCATCAAATCTTCCTGCGTTTTGAGTTGGTAAGGATCTGTTTCTGTTCCTGAACCTTCAAAATCTGTATCACTCAGAGATTCAAATACAATTCTACAGGTTTCACTCGTTATTTCGGCGTAATTCTCCGGATTGTATTGATCCGTATCTCTGATTACACAGTAGAGATAATAAGTTCCTGTGGCAAATGTTTCATTCACCTTAAAACTATAGTTGTAATATCCAGACTTACCAGATTGATGAGTTCCTCTGTAGAAAGTGGTATCCAACTTGGTTCCATTGCTCGTGGAATCAACCGTATTATAGAACCATGTGTAGCTACGTTCTAAGCTCTTGTCTTTTGCACCTGTTCCAATATGGATCGGTTCACATTGTTCGCCTGCTTTATATACAGTCCTATAGGTATCTTCCGCCACCTCAATTTTGTTTACCAAAGTGAATGTACCGGGTTGCCGGGTTATCGTTGGTTTATCCGCTTTAACAACAAACTTTATATAACCGCTATAGGCACTATATGTTTTATCATTTGACAGGGTATTCGTAATCTTGCAACAATACCAGTATGTGCCTGAGGCATCAGTCGAGGGAACATACTCTGCATTGGTTGCATCCTCTATCGCACTATTATTTTCTGCCACCGGCGATTTTCCCAATGGAATTTCATACCATTGATACGATACTTTGCCTTGTATATCAAGACTTTCAATTTCAGCTTTTAGCTCTTTTTTTTCGCCCTTTTGGCAAACTATATTAGTCGATGAAAATTCTTTGACAACAGGTTTACACGCATCTTCAGAATTCTCCCATTTAACAGAGAGTTTCAAACTGCGGCTGCTGGTAATATCACCACTTGTGTATTCTGCGCGAATAGGGATAATCGCCGTGTCAGAACTCTCCGCCGTATAATCTGCCAAGTCTACTTCCGTCCACGCAAAGTTGGAAGTACCACTGTTTGCTGGTTCTGTGCTGTTACCAATGTAGACTTTTACAGGATTGACCCATGTAGTCTTGATCTTAATTTTTGTTCCGGATACCTCTGCTGCGAAGTTGTTTTCCTGCACATGAAATGCCGGGGTCAAGATGGCAGCATTTCCGTCGCTGTCCTGTACTACCAATTCGTCGATACCTACAACACGGTTGATCGTGAAGCTGTATACGTTGCAGTCTGCTTCAGCCAGATTGGTAGCACCATCCGCAAGGGGACCGACCAGCAGCTTCACAACGTGCGTCGTACCTACCGGAACTTTAGCCAGATCAAAGGTGTACTTCGTGGCCTTCAATTCATCCGTAGACGTAAACTTCTGCGGTGCCACCACCTCTCCACGGGTGCTGACAACAGGTTCACCATCCAGTAAAAACTGGAAATACACCCCTGCGGACACCGCTTCTGCGGTAGGGGTCAGCAGGAAGGTTCTGGAGCTTGCACTGCTCGAAATATCCGCTGTATATTCGGTCACTGCCGGATCAAAGTTTACAACAGAGTAATCCGACTGGTTTGCTCCTTTTACCGTGAATTTTGCACCAGCCAGCCAGGTAGGTTGTTTATTCTCCCATTTGACAGAGAGTTTCAAACTGCGGCTGCTGGTAATATCACCACTTGTGTATTCTGCACGAATAGGGA
Source organism: Lachnospiraceae bacterium (assembly GCA_963661545.1). GTDB lineage: Bacteria > Bacillota > Clostridia > Lachnospirales > Lachnospiraceae > Scatomonas. The sequence goes on from CAVLCU010000033.1 coordinate 18,207, forward strand.
TAATCGCCGTGTCAGAACTCTCCGCCGTATAATCTGCCAAGTCTACTTCCGTCCACGCAAAGTTGGAAGTACCACTGTTTGCTGGTTCTGTGCTGTTACCAATGTAGACTTTTACAGGATTGACCCATGTAGTCTTGATCTTAATTTTTGTTCCGGATACCTCTGCTGCGAAGTTGTTTTCCTGCACATGAAATGCCGGGGTCAAGATGGCAGCATTTCCGTCGCTGTCCTGTACTACCAATTCGTCGATACCTACAACACGGTTGATCGTGAAGCTGTATACGTTGCAGTCTGCTTCAGCCAGATTGGTAGCACCATCCGCAAGGGGACCGACCAGCAGCTTCACAACGTGCGTCGTACCTACCGGAACTTTAGCCAGATCAAAGGTGTACTTCGTGGCCTTCAATTCATCCGTAGACGTAAACTTCTGCGGTGCCACCACCTCTCCACGGGTGCTGACAACAGGTTCACCATCCAGTAAAAACTGGAAATACACCCCTGCGGACACCGCTTCTGCGGTAGGGGTCAGCAGGAAGGTTCTGGAGCTTGCACTGCTCGAAATATCCGCTGTATATTCGGTCACTGCCGGATCAAAGTTTACAACAGAGTAATCCGACTGGTTTGCTCCTTTTACCGTGAATTTTGCACCAGCCAGCCAGGTAGTAGATGAATCAAGCACTACTTGTGGTTCATTTTCTATCGGTAAAGTGTTTTGTTCTGGAATATCTTCCTGAGAATCAGTATTTTCTACAGCATCATCAATTACTTCATCATCCACAGGCACAATATTTTCTTCTGTTGCATGTGTTTCAGCAGCATAAGCTGATGGTACTGAAAAAAATGAAAATAGCAGGGCAACGATCAGCAGGGCAGAAATTCCTCGTTTAATTCTCATGGAAGCCTTTCCTCCTTTTGCGAAAATAAACGAGCGGCTCCGCCAACCTGACGAAGCCCCTCTTGCTTTAAATTACCAACACATCAACTTAGATGTAAGGCTCGGTTGTCTCAAAAGGAGTGGTGGCTGTCCATCTGGAAACGACCAGCTCATAAGAAATAGAAACAACATCACCCGCCTGAATAGTATACTGATTCATATACTTATCAGAAACATCAACCTCACTATTCCCGTTGGTTACGGTGTACACAAAGTCATTGCCCACATAGACATAATTGTAGCCCACAACTTCATCGTCATCATTATAAGCAAAACCTTCAAAGCCATAACCAGGCCGTGTTGCACTCCACTGAGCGGTTACACCGCTAGTAGGGCCATTAGCTGCACCGCTTGCCATTGCTATTGTGTTGCCATTTGTATCAACGCAAGTCAGCGCATAAAGAACCATAGCAGGATCGCCGTTCACGTCATCAAAGCTATACCAGCTACAAGTAAGGTCATCTTCGTTTTCCATGTAGTTATACACGCTTTGACCTGCTTCAGGATAAAAAGTTGCAACTAAAGTGGTGCCATTATAAATCTTAAGGGTACCAGTGCTATTTTCGGCAGCGAATGCAGTCACGCTCAGGGACAGAATCATCACCATAGCGAGAACCAGAGATAAGAGTTTTCTCATGTTTTTCTTCATTTGATTTTTCTCCTTTTTGATATGTATTTTTCGGATTGTTTTACGCATCGGCCCGAAATATGCCTTTGCAACCTGAGTGGATAGAGTATGTACGCCTCAGGAACGTACTTCTTTTATACATACAGTACCGAGCATGGCACTATACATATCGTTTATGATCTACAATCAGAGATTGTAGATAACGGGGAACTGCGGTGACACACTTGGCATATTTTCCTCTGAAACTATCGGCGGCCGCACAGCTCAGGTTATTCAGCTCTTGGCATGCTCAT
>CAVLCU010000034.1:0-20006 GCA_963661545.1 Lachnospiraceae bacterium
AAATGCTGCTGATATCAAAACCATGAAAGTTTTCCACGCTGGCTCTGCGGGCGAAGACAGCAGGCTGAACACGGTTTCCTATGAACTTTATGTGTTGAATGAAAATCTGATTACAGAGGAAGCTTTTGCAAAACTTAGTGCGTCTGAGCAGTCCTGGCTTTGTGCAATCCCACGCTATTGGACAAAGGTTCTCGTGAAGACAGATAACACCAATGATATCACGGTAGACCAAATTGAACTGGATCATGCGCGCAGGTATTTTAAGCTTAATGCACGAAAGACAAATTCTCTTGGCCATTCCTACAGTGTCAACATCTATGAGCTGGAACTGTATGCAAACAACACTGAGATGGCATTTTGACCCAAGCTCCGAAACGCTCGAAAAAGCTCGAGAATGGCTTTTGACACGGTAACCAATTTTCAGAGGGAATGAAGTTCTGATTTTGCTTTGATTTTGCTGTCCGGCCAGATCGGATAAAAACTTGTTCTGACAGCCGCAAAATGCTATAATAAGTCACCGGGATATCGTTGAAACGAGGTGAAATAGACATGAACTACGATATGCTTTGTAAAAAAAAAGAGCAGTTTGCCAGGATCAGAAAAAATATACCGCCGGAGGCGCTGGAGAGCTTTGAAAATAGTTTTAATGTGGAGTACGCGCACAATTCCACCGCTATCGAAGGCAATACCCTGACCTTAATCCAGACGAAAGCGATTCTGGAAGATGGGCTTTCTGTTGGCGGAAAGACACTTCGTGAGATTTATGAGGTGACGAATCACGCAAAAGCATTTGCCTTTGTAAAAAAATGTGTTGAGGAAGGACGGCCTTTAGATGAACCAACCGCGAAAGATATCCACGCGCTGCTGATGGAAAACATTCTTATGGGAGGCGTTTATCGTAATGTAGAAGTCCGTATTTCCGGTGCGGGGTTTAAACCGCCGGTACCGAATGAGATGTTCCGGCAGGTCAAAAATTTCTTTGCGGATCTGCCGTACCGGACAGATTTGAATGCCATTGAGCTTGCCGCATGGACGCATGCTGAATTTGTAAAAATCCATCCTTTTGTGGATGGAAATGGTAGAACATCGCGGATGTTGATGAACTACCAGCTTATGGCAAAAGGTTTTCTGCCCGTCTCCATCGCAAAAGAAAACAGGTTGGAATACTTTGATGATTTAGAGGCATATGCTGTGGGCGGTGATCTGAAACCATTTGCGGAAATGGTTGCCGGTTTAGAGGAAACCCGGCTGGATGAATACCTTGCCATCATCAGCGAACAGATCAGAGAGGATAACTCTCCAACACAAATGATGTAAATCAGCAGAATCTATCAGACCGTGGGCAGACACCTGCGGTCTTTGTTTAGACCAAAGTTGCTTCTTCTGATATGGGAAAAATAATCGGAAGGCAGGGTCGTATTGCTAAAGCGATCCGTTCTGTAGTTAAGGCTGCTTCTTCAAAGAGCGAGAAAAAAGTCGTTGTAGATATAGTCCAGTGAAAAAAAGCTGTGAGCTCATGACGGAATGCCATGGCCTTGCAGCTTTTTCTTTCGTATAAATAAATAGTGATACAGATCACAAGAAAGGAACGATTTCTTGAGCTTTATGTTTCAAGAGAAAATGCCGCACCGCTTGAAGAAGGCGAATATTATATAGGCGATCTTATTGGAATGAGAGTTATCACAGATGAAGGTGAAGAACTCGGAACGCTCAAGGACGTCATGGAAACGGGTGCAAACGACGTATATGTTGTTGACACACAAAAATATGGCGAGGTATTGATTCTGGCAATAAAACAGTGTATCTTAGAAGTGGATGTTCAGATGGATCAGATGAAGGTTCATCTGCTTCCGGGGCTTATTTAACAGGAGGATTAAACATGATGATATGTAAAAACTGCGGTGCCTCAATAAACGAAAACGAAAAAATCTGCGCATCTTGCGGACAGAAGATTGAAAATGGAGAATTTAGCACACAGGAGCCAAATAACGAGCAGCCAAATATGGAAGCTGAGAACACAAATTACAATCAAAATATCTATCAGCCTCAGATCCAGCCGACAAGCGGATTGGCAGTAGCATCACTTGTACTTGGCATTGTCGGAATATTTTTGAGCTGGATAACGCTTATGATCCCATCAATTTTGGGAATCGTCTTTGGTGGAGTAGCTATAAAACAGTGCAATGATAAGGGCTTAAACGGACGAGGAATGGCAATAGGCGGACTTGTATGTTCGATCATTATAGTTGCTATATTTGTCATAATGCTTATAGCAGCAGTGGCACTTGGTTCATATGTATTAAGCTTTGGACCTTTCTGAAGGATATCAATGTAGGGAGGATGAATTATGAGATTTTGTGGTAAATGTGGTGCACAGTGTGAGGATAATGCAAAGTTCTCCTGACTTTTGCAGAAAAAAAGATTATAAAACCCCGTCAAACCCTGTATTTATGGGCGTTGGCGGGGTTGTTGTTTTGTCAGGTTTTCATGGCGTTCTGATCCAAAATATAGCCTGAATTATTCATGGCTATAGATTCGGTTAGAAATCTCGTCGCTCATAAATTTATGATGACATTCTCAACCGCAAAATCAGGTTAAATCTTGGTTTGGGTGTCAAACTCACAAAATTGCCCCATGTAAGATGAAAAAAGAGAAACTACAGGTAGATCATGTGCGAAAGTGCCCATATGTTTTTCCGGGTCTATCAAGATCAGCAGTTAACATGGGATGACTCGATTCTCGGGCTTTCTTAGTACTTTCGCCTGGAATTGTCAGGGAGGCGACGGGGGGCAGGGGTTTAGGCAGGCAGGCCTCTGCAAGCTTGATTAGAAGTACTTAGCGGGCAGCTGCTTCGGAAGAAGGGTTGGAGCCCGTGCCTCAAGCACGGGCGGAAAGGGCAACCGAAGGCGAAAGCATCAGCTTTCGGCTGAGTTTGCCCGATGCCCTTTTGCAGGAGCAGATGGCCGGTTAGTACTTCTTCAAGCTGAAGCCCAGCCTGCCGGACTGGATCCCTGCCCCCCCGGTGCCTCCCGTCCGTGGATGACCCGTGGACGAACCGGAGATGAACCGGCAAGCAATCGACGAACAATCGCCCCACAACGAATTCCGTCCTTGCGTAATTGTCAGAAATCTGTTATAATCCTATCATATGATTGGTTACATTCTCCTGGGACTGACTCCCTGCTATCCTTGCAGTATTCTGGGACCTGCTTTCCTCGGGAGGCAGGTCAGGGAAAAGAATGAAAACCACATCAAACAACGAAAAACCAAGGATAAGACATTGGGATTTATTGACATTGTGGAAGGCCTGCCGTATAATAACAAAAGAAAGTGGTGTCGACAAATCTTGCCCCACCAGGCACTGCATACGGAGGTAACACACATGTCCCTATATGACCACATCCCTTCCCAGGAGAAACAGAGGATCGTCCAGGAATTAGTTCCCGGCAAGCAGATATCCCTGGCACATATCATTGCCAATCCCGATAAAATCCTCTATACCAAGCTGGGCTTGGATCCGGCTGTCGATTATTCCAAATCCGCCATAGGAATCCTGACGGTCAGCCCTGCGGAGACCGCCATTATCATGGCTGATCTGGCCTTCAAATCCGCAGGCATCGAGATCGGCTTCGTGGATCGTTTCTCCGGCAGCCTCATTATTACCGGAACCGTGTCCGAGGTAGAAGCAGCCATCAAGGCTGTCCTGGACTATGTGGGCGGCACCCTGGGCTTTGCTACCTGCCCTGTTACACGCACATGATCCAATCACCGGCTGGGATTCTATCCTGCTTCAGCGACACGAGGAGGCACATATAATGAAGAAAATCGTCCTGATGGGCCGCAGTGAGGCTGGCAAGACCACCCTGACCCAGGCTCTGAAGGGAGAGAGAATCCAATATCACAAGACCCAATATGTGAACAATTATGATGTCATCATCGATACCCCCGGCGAATATGCCCAGACTAAGACCCTGGGGCATGCCCTGGCTCTCTATACCTACGAGGCGGATGTGGTAGGTCTGCTGGTTTCCTCTCTGGAGCCCTACTGCCTCTATCCCCCCTGCATCACCAACATGTGCAACCGGGATGTGGTAGGTATTGTTACCAAGATCCGTGCTCCGGGAGCCAGACCCTCCCGGGCGGAATCCTGGCTGCGGCTGGCAGGCTGCAAGACCATTTTCCGGGTAGATTCCAAAAGCGGAGAGGGAATTCCGGATATTCTGGAATATCTCCGGGAGCCCGGGGACATCCTGCCCTGGGAGGAAAACAACTGAACCCAACAAAAAACCGGAAAGAATCAACACAAAACAACATATTCCTATTGACTTTCCCTTGAGATGCAGGTATAATGGCAACAGAACAAAAGAAAAACCAAGGCATTTCAAGGAGGAAATGAGAACATGGTGAACGAATTTGAGATCAAAAAGCAGATTTGCGACATCGGCAAGAGAATCTATGACCGTAACATGGTTGCAGCTAACGATGGCAATATCTCCGTGAAGCTGAACGATAATGAGTTTCTCTGCACACCCACAGGTGTTTCCAAGGGCTTTATGACTCCCGAATATATCTGTAAGGTGGATGCAAAGGGTAATGTCATCCAGGCCAATGCAGGCTTCAAGCCCTCCTCAGAGATCAAGATGCATATGAGGGTCTATGAGAAGAGACCGGATGTAGGCTCCGTGGTACATGCCCATCCTGTTTATGCCACCAGCTTTGCCATTGCAGGCATTCCTCTGACTCAGCCTATCATGCCGGAGGCTGTTATCGCCCTGGGCTGCGTACCCATCGCTGAGTATGGCACTCCCTCCACCAATGAGATTCCGGATGCCGTGGAGAAGTATCTTCCTTATTTCGATGCTGTTCTGCTGGAGAGCCACGGAGCTCTGACCTATTCTACCGATCTTCTGTCTGCTTATATGAAGATGGAATCCGTAGAGTTCTATGCACAGCTGCTGTATCAATCCAAGATGCTGGGCGGCCCCAAGGAGTTCGACAAGGAGCAGATTGCCAAGCTCTATGAGATCAGAAGGAAGATGGGTCTTCCGGGCAAGCATCCGGCTAATCTCTGCCAGAACAAGGGCGAGGTGAATTGCCATAATTGCGGCAGCAGCAGCTGCAGCTGCGGAACTGCTGCCCCCTCCAATAGCTCAGACGCTGAACTGGTTGCTTCTATTACGAAGCAGGTGATGGAGCAGTTGGGTCTGAAATAAGCATAAGGAGGGAATTATCGTGCCAGTAAATGAGAGCATGATAAAGGACATCGTACAAGAAGTGATGGCTAAGATGCAGCTGTCAGAGACTTCCAGCGGGAAGCTGGGTATCTTCAAAGATATGAACGAGGCCATTGAGGCTGCCAAGAAGGCCCAAAAGGTTGTACGGAATATGTCTTTGGATCAAAGAGAGAAGATTATTTCCGCTATTCGGAGGAAAACCCATGAAAATGCAGAGCTGATGGCTCGGCTGGCGGTAGATGAGACCGGCATGGGGAATGTAGGACATAAGATCCTGAAGAATCATCTGGTGGCGGATAAGACGCCGGGCACGGAGGATCTGCATACTCAGGCCTGGTCCGGAGATCGGGGCCTGACCCTGATCGAGATGGGACCCTTTGGGGTCATCGGTGCTATCACACCCTGCACCAATCCCCAGGAGACCGTGATCTGCAATACCATAGGCATGCTGGCCGGAGGAAATACGGTGGTATTCAACCCCCATCCCCAGGCCATCAAGACCTCCATATTTGCCATTAACATGCTGAATGAGGCTTCCCTGGAAGCAGGAGGACCGGCAAATATTGCTGTCACTGTTGAGAAGCCTACCCTGGAGACCAGCGGCATCATGATGAAGCATAAGGATATTCATCTGATCGCTGCCACCGGAGGCCCGGGAGTGGTAACCGCCGTGCTTTCCTCCGGCAAGAGGGGCATTGGCGCAGGAGCAGGCAATCCTCCGGCTTTGGTAGATGAGACGGCAGATATCCGTAAAGCAGCAGAGGACATTGTCAATGGCTGTACCTTTGACAACAACCTTCCCTGCATCGCGGAGAAGGAAGTGGTTGCCTTGTCCCCCATCATAGATGAGCTGATTCACTACATGGTAACAGAGCAGGGCTGCTATCTGGCTTCCAAGGAGGAGCAGGAGGCCCTGACCGCTACGGTGATGAAGGACGGAAGATTGAACCGCAAGTGCGTGGGACGTTCTGCCAAGGTTCTGCTGAGCATGATCGGTGTAGAGGTTCCGGACAACATTCGCTGTATCATTTTCGAAGGCCCCAAGGAGCATCCGCTGATTACCACAGAGCTCATGATGCCCATCCTTGGTATTGTTCGGGCCAAGGACTTCGAGGATGCGGTGGAGCAGGCCGTATGGCTGGAGCATGGCAACCGCCATTCCGCCCATATCCACTCTAAGAATGTAGACCGTATTACCAGATATGCAAGAGAGATTGATACGGCAATCCTGGTAAAGAATGGCCCCTCCTATTCCGCCCTGGGATTCGGCGGAGAGGGCTTCTGTACCTTTACCATTGCCAGCAGAACCGGTGAAGGTCTCACCAGTGCCCAGTCCTTTACCAAGAGAAGACGTTGTGTCATGGTAGACAGCCTGTGCATTCGCTAAGGCCGGGAAGCAGGAGGTAGAACAGAGAATGGATATGAATTCAGCCAATATCGAAGAGATTGTAAAACAAGTTCTGGCAGGCATGGCCGGTGGACAGACAGCCGCTCCGGCTTCTGCAGGGGCATCCGGGGACATCCCCAAGACAGCCCATGTGGCTATGCTGACTGCCCTGGAACATTATGATATCAAGGAATTCCCCATGCCTGAGGTGGGGGATGACGACATCCTGGTCAAGGTAGAGGGCTGCGGCATCTGCGGTACAGATGCCCATGAGTTTAAGAGAGATCCCTTTGGCCTGATCCCCGTTGCCCTGGGACATGAGGGTACCGGAGAGATCGTCAAGATGGGCAAGAATGTTAAGAAGGACAGCGCCGGCAAGGAGGTCAAGCTGGGAGATAAGATCGTAACCTGCATGATCTTCAAGGATGATCCCGAGATTACCATGTTCGATCTGAACAAACAGAACGTTGGCGGCGCAGATGTCTATGGACTTTTGCCTGACGATGAAGTACACTTAAATGGATGGTTCTCGGATTATATCCTGATCCGGGGAGGTTCCTTCGGAAGTACCTTCTTCAATGTCAGCGATCTGGATCTGAAGTCCCGGATCCTCATTGAGCCCTGTGCCGTGCTGGTACATGCAGTAGAGAGAGCCAAGACCACCAATATCCTTCGCTTCAACAGCAGGGTAGTGGTACAGGGCTGCGGTCCCATCGGTCTGATCTGTATTGCCGTGCTGCGGACCATGGGAATTCAGAATATTGTAGCCGTAGACGGCAATGCCCAGCGCCTGGAATTTGCCAAGAAGATGGGTGCCTTTGATACGGTGAACTTCATGGAATATAAGGGCATTGATGCCCTGTCAGGAGCTGTAAAGGAAGCCTTTGGCGGACATCTGGCAGACTTTGCCTTCCAGTGCACCGGTTCTCCTGTAGCTCATGCCAATATTTATCACTTTATCCGCAACGGCGGAGGTCTGTGCGAGTTGGGATTCTTCATCAATGGCGGCGATGCCACCATCAATCCCCACTTTGACCTGTGCTCCAAAGAGATTAATCTGGTAGGCAGCTGGGTATATACCCTGCGGGATTATGCTACCACCTTTGACTTCCTCAAGAGGGCTAAGGCCATCGGGCTTCCCATGGATGACCTGATTACCCATACCTTCCCCTTGGAGGAGATCAATGAGGCCCATCAGACCAATCTGGCTCAGAAGGGTCTGAAGATTGCCATCATTAACAAATAATAAGGAGCAGGACAATGGCACAAGCCGTAGGAATTCTGGAGGTCTTCGGGCTGACAGCAGCCTTTGTGGCCGGGGATGCCGGCTGTAAGGCAGCCAATGTCACTCTGGAGGTTTTTGATAAGAATAAGCCTGCACATGCAGATGAACTGCCGGTTCCCTTACTGGTTACCATTAAGTACAGGGGCAGCGTTGCAGACGTAACAGCGGCCGTGGAGGCCGGCGTTGAAGCGGCCAAGGCCATCAGCGGTGTGGTTACCTACCACGTCATCCCCAATCCCGATGATCCGGGAGTAGAGAAGATGCTGAAAATCAGCGCATTGGATAAGTTTTAATCGTTCAGGAGGATAGAAGAATGGCAAAGGAAGCATTAGGAATGGTAGAGACGAGAGGTCTGACTGCTGCAATTGAGGCGGCAGATGCCATGACAAAGGCAGCAGAGGTAACCCTGATTGGAACCGAGAAGATCGGATCCGGATTGGTAACCGTTATGGTTCGCGGTGATGTAGGCGCTGTAAATGCAGCGGTAGAGAGCGGAAGCGCAGCAGCCTCCAGACTGGGCGAGCTGGTAGCTACCCATGTCATCCCCAGACCCCATGAGGATGTGGAGAAGATCCTGCCCAATAACCTTGCCTAATCTAAGGAGCTGATCATCCATGGGAAACGCATATGGCTTTGTTGAGATTACAGGTGTAGTTGCTGCGATGGATGCGGTGGACATCATGGGCAAGACGGCAGATGTGCACCTGGCCTCCTGGGAAAGGAAGCTGGGAGGCAGGCTGGTCACCCTGATTATCGAGGGAGATGTATCAGCAGTGCGCACGGCGGTAGACGCAGCAGTGGAAAAAGCGATCAAAAAACCTGCATGTCATGCGGTCATTGCCAATCCTCATGAGGAGATAGTCAAGCTAGTCCAGTTAAGCGCAAGCAGATGGAGAACAGTAGGAGACTACGCATGGCGGAAATAAAGAAAACAAAGATAAGCGAGACTGAGGATCCGGTTCAGCCGGTGACACCGGCTGAGAAGCCCGCCACTGAACCGGAATCAGCGACAGAACTGGCAGCGCCCTCAGGAAAAAACGACAGGAAGGCGACGGTGGAGTCCTCGCCATCTGTGGAGACCGCCGGGAAGGCCATGGCTGAGCCCTCACAAGCTGTGGAGACTGCCAAGAAGGCTTCGGCTGAGTCCACAACTACGAAACAGACAATCGAAGAGAAGATAGAGACAGACAGTCACAAGGAGGAAAAAAAGATGACACAGGAAGCACTGGGAATGGTGGAGACCAGAGGACTGGTAGCTGCAGTGGAAGCAGCAGATGCTATGTGCAAGGCGGCCAATGTAGTTCTCATTGGAACGGAGAAGATCGGATCCGGACTGGTAACCGTTATGGTTCGCGGCGATGTAGGAGCCGTAAAGTCAGCCGTTGAAGCAGGGGCCAACAATGCCGGAAGACTGGGCGAGCTGGTTGCAACTCATGTCATTCCCAGACCTCATACTGATGTGGAGATGATCCTTCCCAAATTAAAGTAATAAAGGGGGGATCGCATTGAATACAGAGAATATTGAAGCAATCACTCGCATGGTGGTGGAGGCCCTTCAGCAGAAGGAGACCTCTCAGCAGGGTTTCCTGGTTCCGGTAGGGGTATCTGCCCGGCATGTGCACCTGACCCAGGAGCATGTGGAAGTGCTTTTCGGACCAGGCTATCAGCTGACCAGGCAGAAAGATCTGATGGGAGGGCAATTTGCCTCCAATGAGAAGGTAACCCTGGTGGGATTGAAGCTGCGGGCTATTGAGAATGTCCGCATCCTGGGACCGGTTCGCAAGGCCTCCCAGGTAGAGATATCCGCTACAGATGCGATTAAGTTGGGAATTAAGGCTCCCATCCGGGAATCCGGGGATATCGCAGGCAGCGCTCCCATCGCTCTGGTGGGACCCCAAGGTGCCCTTTACCTGAAGGAAGGCTGCATCGTAGCCATGCGGCATATCCATATGTCACCCAAGGATGCTCAGGCAGCCGGTGTTCATAATGGAGATATCGTGTCCGTAAAGGCGGACAATGCCAGAGGGACTGTCTTTGACCAGGTCAAGATTCGTGTCGATGACAGCTTTACCCTGGAGATGCATATTGATACCGATGAGGCCAATGCAGCTCAGATTCATCAGAATGATACCGTCATGATGATCAAGGGCTGATGCAAGGAATTCGATCAGGCGGAACCGCTGCCGGAGAACCAAAGTCCGGCGGCAGTCCCGCTTGTTCGGCAAATATCGGCAGAATTTGCAGCAAAGAGGGAATGGACATCCGCAAGGGCTCCCCCTGCTTTTGCAGCCAAGGCAGCCAGTCCATGGTTGAATTGGCTCGAAAGCAGAGGACGGATCCGAACAGGGGACGGAGGAAATTATGATAGCGGGAAAAGTTGTTGGAAGTCTGGTTTCTACCAGAAAAAGCGAGAAATTGGTGGGAAATAAGTTTATGATTGTAGAACCCTTGCGTCATATGCAGGGGGATACCCGCCAGATTATCGCCATTGATAATATCGGAGCCGGTATCGGTGAGTATGTTATCGTTGCCCAGGGAAGTGCGGCCCGGATCGGCTGCGATCTGGAGAGGGCACCGGTGGACGCTGCCATTGTGGGAATTATTGACGATGGGGGTATCTTAGAGTAACTGTCCATGGCTGCCCATGCAGCCGTCACAGGAAAGGAAAGAATGGAGAAGGGGCATGGATATCAAAGAGTTACAGAAAATTGTCCGTGAAGGCGGAGTAGTCGGTGCCGGAGGCGCCGGATTTCCCACGTATGCCAAGTTGGATGAACGCGCAGAAACCATTCTTCTGAACTGCGCGGAATGCGAGCCCCTGCTGAAGCTGCATCGGCAGCTGATGGAGAAGCACGCCTATGAGATTATGAAGGCATTTCATAGGGTAGCGCAGATCGTGGGAGCCAAGGAGGCCATCATCGGGATCAAAAGATCCTACGAAGCCGCAGTAAAGGCCTTACAGCAATATATCGGGGAATTTCCCGAGATGCGGATTGCCCTCCTGCAGGAGGTTTATCCCATGGGAGATGAGGTGGTTCTGATCTATGAGGCCACCCACAAGGTAGTACGGCCTGGCGGCCTTCCCATTGAGGAGGGGGTAGCGGTCTTCAATGTGGAGACCATGTACAACATTTACAATGCCGTCGAGCATCAGAAGCCGGTCACCAGCAAGCTGGTATCTGTGGTAGCTGAGGTGGAGAATCCGGTAACCGTCCGGGTTCCCCTGGGCTGTACCATGGATGATGCAGTTGCCCTGGCAGGGGGTGCCACGGTGAAGGATCCGGTCTATTTTGTGGGGGGTCCCATGATGGGCTTTATCGGATCCGGTTCCCAGCCCATTACCAAGACCACCAATGCCATATTGGTTCTTCCCCAAGACCATAATATCGTGATGAAGAAGCGCAGAAAGACTTCCATTGATCTTTTGCGGGCTGCTTCCATCTGCTGCCAGTGTGAGGACTGCACCAATATGTGTCCCCGGCATGCCCTGGGGCATCCCATTACCCCTCATATGTTCATGCGGTCGGCTTCCAATCAGGATTTTCAGAATCTGAATCCCTTCTTGCATACCTTCTTCTGCTCCTCCTGTGGGGTATGCGAGATGTATGCCTGTCCCCAGAGTCTGGCGCCCCGGTCTTTGATCGCAGATTATAAGGCAGGCTTGCGCAAGAATGGGGTAAAGCCACCCCAGGTAAGTCCCGCCCCGGTTACCAAGGGCAGGGAGTACCAGAAGGTTCCGGAGGAGCGCCTGATGGCCAGACTGGGCCTGACCCCCTACGACAAGCCAGCTCCCCTGGATGATGAAGTGGTGCCCATGAAGGCCGTGAAGGTGCTTCTAAGCCAGCATATCGGAGCACCGGCTCAGCCTGTTGTCAAGGTGGGAGATATGGTAAGTGAGGGGCAGGTCATTGCAGAACCGGCCAAGGGCTTAAGTGTATACATCCACGCCTCCATCAGCGGCCGTGTCAATGAAGTTACCGGTACCTATATCGGAATCATCAGCCAGTAGAAAGGACGAGTACTGTTATGAGTAAGGCAATCGGAATGATCGAGTTCAAGACTGTGGCTGCAGGCATCACAGCCGCAGATACCATGGTCAAAACCTCAGAAGTAGAGATCGTAGAAGCCCAGACAGTCTGTCCTGGGAAGTATATTGCTATTATTTCGGGAGATTTAAGCGCCGTCAAGGCAGCGGTGGAAGCTGCAGGAGCCGGGAATGAATCCCAGCTGATTGACAGCTTCGTGCTGGGCAATCCCCATGAATCCATTTTTCCCGCTATCTATGGCTCCTCCCAGATCGAGGAGGTCAGCGCCCTGGGGATTCTGGAGACCTTTGATGCGGCAGCCATCATAGAGGCAGCGGATATCGCTGCCAAGACCGCCATCGTGGATCTGATTGAGCTGCGGATCGCCAAGGGCATGTGCGGCAAGTCCTACATGCTCCTGACGGGAGAGGTTTCTGCCGTTGAGGCAGCCATTGAAAAGGCCAGGAATCTGGTAGGGGAGAAGGGGATGTTCCTGGATTCCTCCGTCATCGCCCATCCCGACAGGAAGATGATTCGGACGATTCTGTAAGAATGAGGACTGACTTATGTTGGCATTAGAACGACGAAACCTAATACTAGAGAAGCTTCAGGATGAGAAACGTGTCGTTGTCAGCGAACTCAGCCAGATCTACAATGTGTCGGAGGAGACCATTCGCAGAGACCTGGAGAAGCTGGAACACGAGGGATTTGCCACCAAAAGCTACGGCGGAGCGGTTTTGAATGAGAATGTGGGAATTGATATGCCCCTGAACATCCGCAGCAAGAAGAATGTGGCAGCCAAGCAGAAGATGGCAGAGATTGCCGCCTCCCTGATCCATGACGGGGACCATATCATGCTGGATGCCAGCTCCACCGACCTCTTCATCGCCAAGGCTATCAAGAACAAGCAGAGAATGACGGTCATTACCAATTCCATTGAGATTGTGGTGGAACTGTCGGAGATTGCCGGTTGGAATGTCATCTGCACCGGTGGCAGCCTCAAGGAGGGTTATCTGGCTCTTCTGGGAACCCAGACGGAGGAAACCATCCGAACCTATTACGCAGACAAGGCTTTTGTCTCCTGCAAGGGTCTGAACTATGACCATGGCATTATGGATTCCCTGGCCCCCTTTTCCAACGTGAAAAAGGTAATTATGGCCTCCGCAGCCAAGTGCTACCTGGTGCTGGATCATACCAAATTTGACAAAACAGCCTTCACCAAGGCCGGCGACCTCAACCAGATCGCCGCTGTCATTACAGATACCAAACCAGAGGACAAGTGGATGGAGGTCTTCCGCCAGAGGGGGATCGAGTGCTATTATCCCTGATGGGGAAGAAAAAAGCAAGAGGAAGAAGAAAGACAGGCGCAAGTCATAGAGATATGGCTTGCGCTTTTTGCGTGCTGCCGCAGCTGCCGTCTGTGGCCTTCTAAGGGAAAAACGTAATGGATTCTTTCTGACTAGGCATTTTTCACAAAACGCCCTGTCGGGCTACTTGTCGAAAGGCATAAGATAGGATAAAATAGGGAGAGGACAAGAAGGAAAGGGGTGGTATGCATGGGGTGCAAAACCATCAGCATCGGAAATCAGGGGTTTGACAGCATCAGGGAAAAGGATTATTTTTATGTGGACAAAACCGGTTTTATTCAAGAATGGTGGGAATCCCAGGATGTGGTCACCTTGATTACCAGACCGCGCAGATTTGGTAAGACACTGAATATGAGTATGCTGAACTGCTTCTTTTCTTTAAAGTATGCGGGGCGAGACGATTTATTTCAGGGGCTGGATATATGGGAAGAGGAAAAGTATCAGACCTTGCAGGGAAGGTATCCGGTTATTTTTCTAAGCTTTGCAGATATCAAGCAGACAAAGGGAAAAGATGCGATTCAGAAAATAAAGAAAAGCATTGCAAACGTCTGCCGCCAGTATGAGGAAGTTCTGGAGAAAGGCGATTTTTCTGCTGCACAGCGCAGCGAATTTGCCAAAATAAGTCCGGATATGGATGATGTAACCGCCCAGAGTGCCCTGCAGGATCTGTCCCAATATCTGTATCAGTATTATGGGAAAAAAGTGATTCTACTGCTGGACGAGTACGACACACCAATGCAGGAAGCTTATCTCCATGGCTACTGGGAAGAATTTATTTCTTTTATCAGAGGTCTTTTCAATTCCACATTCAAAACCAACCCTTACATGGAGCGGGCTGTGATGACGGGGATTACAAGGGTTTCTAAGGAATCCATCTTCTCGGATCTCAACAATCTGAACGTTGTGACAACGACATCCAATGAGTATGCGGAATGTTTTGGATTTACCGAGCCGGAGGTGTTCGAAGCCCTGGAGGCATTTGGGCTCAATAGCCAGAAAGAAAAAGTAAAGGAATGGTACGATGGGTTTACCTTCGGCGCTCATAAAGATATTTATAATCCCTGGTCGATTACCAGCTTTCTGGATAAAAAACAGATCCGTCCCTACTGGGCATCGACGAGTTCCAACGGTCTGATTAACTCAATGATACAGACCGCTTCCCCGGATATCAAATCACAGATGGAGGAATTGCTGAACGACTGTCAGATCGTAGTGAATTTTGATGAGCAGATTGTATTCGATCAGTTGGATCGCAATGAAAATGCAATCTGGAGTCTGCTCCTGGCGGCCGGATATCTGAAGGTGGAGCAGATTGATTACCGGGGAATCACGATGGAACCGTGGTATCACCTCAGTATCACCAACCTCGAAACCGTCAGCATGTTTTCCAATCTGTTTAAGGGCTGGTTTTCGGCTAGTCTTTCCAACTATAATGGATTTGTAAGAGCCCTGCTTGCCGGCAATGTGAAGGAAATGAACCTGTATATGCAGGATGTAGCGCTTGCCACCTTCAGCAGCTTTGACGTGGGAACACACCCTTCCGGAAGAAGGCAGCCGGAGCGCTTTTATCATGGATTTGTGCTGGGACTTCTGGTGGAACTGAGAGAACGCTATCAGGTAAAATCAAACCGCGAGAGCGGATACGGTCGGTACGATGTGATGCTGGTTCCCAGGCAGAAACAGGAACCGGCGATTGTCATGGAATTTAAAGTATACGATCCTGACGCAGAAAGATCACTGCAGGATACGGTGGAAGCGGCATTGCAGCAGATTCAGGAAAAACAGTATGACATGGAACTGCAGGAAGCGGGAATTCCCAGGGAGAGGATACGGCATTATGGATTTGCATTTGAGGGAAAGAAAGTTCTGATTGGAAGTGCCTAGCAAGGAACAATCCGTGTAATCACAGGTTTGGGTGGTTTGCCACCCAAACCAATTTTTTTTAAAAAAATTAGCACTCACCTATTGACAGTGCTAACAATAAGTGTTATAGTACACATAGAACAAAGGAAGAGGGAAAGAAAAGGAAGATGAAAAGGATTTTCCAGATCCCCGAATTTCCAGGTTCTGAACAAAGAACAGAAGAACAAATCACATAGTCCGGATTCATTCCGGACTCACAGAATAAAAAGGAGAGATGACTTATGATGATGCCTAGTATTTTTAATGATGATTTCTTTAGCCCCTGGATGGATTTTAGTGTACCGGATGTGGAGAAGACTCTGTACGGAAAACGTGCTTCCCACCTGATGAAGACGGATATTAAGGAGAAGGACAAGAGCTATGAGCTGGCCATTGACCTGCCGGGCTTCAGCAAAGAGGAAGTGAATGTGGAACTGAAGGATGGATATCTGACCGTAAGCGCATCCAAGGCTCTGGAGAAGAAGGAGAAGGATGACCAGGCCAAGGATAAGGCAGACAAGTATATCAGACGGGAGCGCTACGAGGGCAGCATGAGCCGGAGCTTCTATGTGGGTAAGAACCTGTCGGAGGAGGATATCCGCGGAGAGTATAAGAATGGCATCCTGAGACTGGAAGTTCCCAAGAAGGGCGCAGTAGAAGAGAAGAAGCATTACATCACCATTGAAGGATAAGCCGAATGGCAGCCACAGTCCCCGGAAGCAATTCCGGGGACTTTTCATAGAAGGCCGGACACGCAGACGGACAGAGGGCAGGTTTGAGTGCTTTGCCTGGCTTTCTTTTGCATTCGCTTTCAGAGAGGGAGGTGAGATTAGGATGAAGGCAAAGAAGGATTATTACCAGGTGTTGGGGGTCAGTCGGGATGCCGATGAGGAAAGTATCAAAAAGGCCTATCGGAAGCTGGCTAAGAAGTATCATCCGGATTCCAATGCCGGCAATGCAGAAGCAGAACAGCGCTTTAAGGAGATCACAGAAGCTCATACGGTGCTAAGCGACCCGGAGAAGAGAAAATTGTACGACCGCTTTGGACATGCCGCCTTTGATGGAAGTATGCCCGGCGGAGGAGCCTATGGAGAAGGCTCTTATGGGGAATATCATTTTGAAGGAGGCAATATGGATGATATGTTCGGCGATCTGTTCAAGGATATTTTCCAGAGAAGGGGCTCCAGAGCCGATCAGAAGAGATATGAGAATTACAAGGGATTTGAGGGCTTCCGCAGTGACTACAGCGCCAGGGGTCAGGATATTCGAGCCAGTGTCTCCATCACCTTTGATGAAGCTGCTTTTGGCTGCGAGAAAAGGATTTCCCTGCAAAATGCCCAGGGAAATGGCAGCCAGACCCTGCAGGTGCATATTCCTGCGGGAATTGAGGATGGCAAGAGCATTCGCCTGAAGGGAAGGGGTATGCCGGGCAGAGCCGGAGGAGTGGCCGGTGACCTGATTTTGACGGTGCAGGTGGGAGAACGTCTGGGCTTCGAGCGAAAGGGCTCCGATATCTATACCACTGCAAATATTCCCTTTACCACTGCTGTATTTGGGGGAGAAGCCCTGGTGGATACACTCTATGGCAGGGTAAAATGCAAGATCCCTGCGGGGACCCAGTCCGGCGCCCGGATTCGTCTCCGGGGCAAGGGGACGGTATCAGTGAAAAAACCGGATGTGCGGGGAGATCAATATATCACGATTCAGATTCAGGTTCCCAGGAATCTGAATAGCCAGGCCAGGCAGAAGCTGAAGGAATTCGAGACGCTTTGCTCGATGGAGTCTTCTTCCGCCCGGTAAGCCCGCTGGCACTTTGGCGGCTTTTAGGCTGCGTTCAGAAAGAAAGGCCTTTCGGTTCAGACCCCAGGCAGGATTTTTGCCCCGGGTGTCAGTGCCGGGAGGCCTTTTGCGTGAAGGAGCCTTGTGAATTTCATCCTTTTTTCACTCTGAATTTCTTGCTTGCAAAGGAGGCTCTATGTTATAATACAGGCGTTGTTGTCGGTGCATGGTTGTTGGATCTGTTGTACCGGGGGCAGGAAAAAGCGGATGACAGCTCCAGGGAACAATTGCAGATGAAGGAGATTAGGATGTCGGAGGGGAATATGTCGGACAAGAAGCAGACGACGGGTAAGGTCAGAAGCTCGGCTGTCAGGCGCCGCAGACAAAGCCTGCGAGCCAGGAGACGGCGGAAGGTGTGGATGATCCGCGGGATTCTGCTGCTGGTAGCCCTTGTGGGGCTTTTCCTGGCTATCTGGGGAATTTCCGCTGCTATCCGGGAGGGACGCAGACTGGCCTCAGCCGCTTCCGCAGCATCCGGGGAGGGAAGCCAGGAGGAGAACCTGGTGGCTATGGGGGCAGACTCGGTTCGCCATTTTTCTTTTCCTATCCTTCTGGTAGATGGCCAGGGGGCTGCGGAGGGAAGCTCTCCCTTGACGGTGGAAGAGTTTCAGCAGATCCTGCAGGATCTCTATGACAAGGATTATATACTGGTAGACATCTATGCCCTGGCTTCGGTATCCGGCCAGGACTCGGGCAGTCAGGTCTATGAGAAGGCCACCCTTTCCCTTCCGGAGGGCAAGACCCCCTTTGTCTTATCCCAGCGGGATGTCAGCTATCCCTTTGACAAAGCGGGGAAGGGATATGCCTCTCGTCTGGTGGTGGATGGAGATGGCAGACTGGTCCACGAATATGTCCAGGGGGATGGCAGCAGCCTTACCGGGGATTACGATGTGGTTTCCTGCCTGGAGACCTTTATCGAAGAGCATCCGGATTTTTCCTGGCAGGGAGCCAGGGGAATCCTGGGTTTGACGGGTTACAATGGAATTCTGGGTTATCGGACAACATCCTACCTGGCATCCACGGAAGGAAATCCCTATGCGGATTATGGAACCTATGACACCCAGTCGGAGATTGCTGCCTGTCAGGCGGTGGTCCAGACCCTGAAAGACAGGGGCTGGAGGCTGGCCAGTAATGGCAATGGCAATACCAGTTATGGCAGTGAGATGTCCCAGATGCAGACCGATGCAGACCTGTGGCAGGCCAATGTGGCTTCCGTAACAGGAGCCGCAGATATCCTGATTTTCCCTTATGAGACGGATATCGGCGGATGGAGCGGATATAGTCAGGAAAATGAGAAATACAGCTATCTGTGGAATCAGGGCTTTCGCTATTTCTGCATAGAGAATCCGGAGAATGCATCCTGGCTGCAGGTGGGACAGGATTATGTGAGACAGGGGATTCACCAGATTGATTCCTACCAGGACTACCAGGCTGCCATGGATTTGGAACAATAGGAGCAGAGTTGTAAGGAGTGAACAGTATTATGAAAAACAGAAAAGCATTGCTTGTATTAGGGTTGGCTGCGGCATTAACAGCTGCGGGATGTGGCAATCAGAGCCAGGATTCTTCAAAGTCCACCTCCGATTCTTCAACGGAGACCGCCTCCTCGGCTTCTTCCGCAGATTCGACCAGCAGCTCCCAGGAGGATACCACTCCTCTGGTAGACGGGGAGTTTACCTTAGAAGAATGTCTCACCCTGTGCGATTACAAGGGCTTGAAGCTGACCAAAGAGGTGGAAGCGGTTACGGATGAGGATGTGGATAGCTATATCGCATCTATGATGGATGCTGAGGTGGTGACCGATGCCTCCGCAGTGGTAGAAGAGGGCGATACCGTCAATATTGACTATGAAGGGACCAAGGACGGAGTTGCCTTTGACGGAGGTACCTCTTCCGGCTATGACCTGGTGATCGGATCCGACAGCTTCATCGATGGCTTCGAAGACGGACTCATCGGGATGAAGGCAGGGGAAAGCCGGGATCTGGATCTGACCTTTCCGGAGGATTATTCGGCGGAAGACCTGGCAGGGGCAGCCGTGGTATTCCATGTTACCGTGAATACCATCAGCCGGGTACCGGAGCTGACGGATGCCTGGGTTCTGGCTAACACAGAGGGAGAGTTTACGACGGCAGAGGAATACCGGCAGGATGCAAGAACCAATCTGGAGACCAACAATGAAAATACAGCTCTTCAGAACCTGCGTCAGACGGTCTGGACCCAGCTGGAGGAGAATTCCACCTTCCACCAGCTTCCCTCCTCCTATGTAGAAGAGGGGAAGACAGAATTCGAAGACAATGTCACCCAGGAGGCTTCTTACTACGGCTATGAGCTGGAGGAATATATCGAGAATGCAGGTCTGACCATGGACGAGTATCATTCCAAACAGGAACAGTACGGCCGATCCGTAGCCAAGAGCCGCCTTCTGTTGGATGCCCTGGTTCAGGCAGAACAGGTAAGCACAGAGGATTCGGAATATCAGGAGGCTCTGGATATCCTGGCAGAGTCCTATGGTATGGATGCAGACACCCTGGTGGAGACCTACGGACAGGATACCGTGGAGCAGTATATCCTGACCAGTCTGGTGCTGGATCGGGTCATCGGATATGCAGAGGTCACAGAGGTCTCGGCAGCGGAATAAGCCGCCTAACCCCAGGCCTGGATGCGCTCAGACAGCAAACCATTTTTGATTGACAACCCGTCTTGTTTGCAGTATAGTAAACGAGACGGGGCATTAGCGCAGTTGGGAGCGCGCCACATTCGCATTGTGGAGGCCGTGGGTTCGAATCCCATATGCTCCATCATAAGTCCACCGTAATTTTGATAGAATTACGGTGGACTTTTTCTATGCCTGAAAACCGCTTGATACAAGGCTTTCCGGCTGCTTGACGTTTACTCATCTACGATATTATGCTTGGATATCAAACATGGCCATCAGCTTTTTGAAGGTGTCCTGCCCATCGAGACAGG
>CAVLCU010000035.1:0-19065 GCA_963661545.1 Lachnospiraceae bacterium
CCCCACCGACATGCGAGCATGTCGTGGGCTCAGGCTTTTGACACTGTAACCAAATTTAGGTTTGCCGTGGCAAAGGAGCTATCGCTCTAGCTCTACTTACCGATACCGGATTTGCGGGGAGACAGGAGATGGAAGGCTTTTTGAGGAATTGCAAATACGAAGAGAATTCCTAATACAATGGATATGGCGCTTCCCAGGGTGGTACGTACATTTTCCTGAATACCAGTCATGTCATTGCTGATATATTGGTAGATGGTGCTGAAGCCTGTTACGCCGGGAACCAGAGGAAAGATGCCCGGGAGCATGAAAACGATCACAGGACATTCACGAAGCACCCCCAGAATTCTGGATGACAGGCAGACGGTTGCTGAGGCAAAAAAATAGGCAATTCCCTTGGATAGGCCCAGATGGGTAAGGGTAAGATAAAGAGCCCAGGCGATACCCCCCACCAGGCTGCAGATCCCAAAATGTGTTTTTTTAATGCGAAAAAGGATGGAAAAGGCACCGGTTCCCCCTGCTGCAACGGCGGACATGAGAAGAATAGATAAAATAGTATTCATATGGTCACTACTCCTGTAAGGTGATTGAACTGCAATGCAAGGTAGACGCCTATGCCGATACCACAGAGGATCAGCACAGTATCCAGCAGGCGTATGATACCGGAGAGATAGCAGTCTGCCATCACTTCCCGAATACCCAGGACCAGGGGAACGCCGGGAATGAGGGGCATAACGGCTCCCAGCACCATATGGCTTAGATTTCCCTGGATTCCTGCCTGGCGCAGGAGGGCGCAGACCATCACGGCAATAAAACCGCAGATGATATTGGCGACAATTTTTGATAGTTTCATCCTGTGGAAACCGGTCAAGGCCAGCTGCACCAGTAAACCTGCAAGGCCTGCTGCCAGACTGTCCGGCAGGGAAGGAGTGATCATAAAAGTAAAACAGGCAGAACCAATACCGGCGGCCAGCAGAGTTGTCCTTAGCTTCTTATCCGGCCATTGTCGGATAGCGGATAATCGAGACTCCACCTCCTCGATCGATAAATGCTGCTTCTCAATTTCCCTGGAAAGGCGATTGACCTCCTCAATCTTGTCCAAGGTGATACCTGCGATTGGTACGTTCAGAATCCGGGTATATACCTTCCCCTCCCTGGTTTTTATCGTTGCAAGAATTCCATTGATCATGACAAAAAAATCCTTGCTGCTGCATCCGAAGGCCTGCACAATGCGCTCCATGGTCTCCTGGGCACGGTAGATTTCAGCCCCGCTGCTTAAAAGGATCTGCCCTGCGTCTACTGCGCAGTCAAAGACCCTGCTGGACTCATCCAAAGTCTTATTCTGCATGGTATTCCCCCCTCTTGCTATCGTATGTATTAGGGTGAGTGTATCATTTATGGAGCTCCCTTGCAACGCAAATTTGGTTACAGTGTCAAAAGCCTGAGCCCACGACATGCTCGCGACGCGAAGCTAGTCCCTTTAGGGGCATGTCGGTGGGGGAATGGCTTTATGACACGCCCCTCAATGAGGGCCAAGTGGGGCAAAAGCCCCGCCCATCCCCGCCTCGAAAATGCGGTTGTACTTTCCAGGCCGATATGTTAGAATAAAACCAGTGATTGGATGTTCTGACACCCAATTCGGGTTCCGGAATTAAACACAGGAGGATGCAAGAATGAGTGATGCAGTGTCCTGGGATGAATATTATCTTGAAGTGGACAAAGAGTTAAGAAAAGAACTGCTGGATGCCAAGATCGCAGCGGAGGGCATGACCCAGGAGAACCAGCTCCGTACCCGTCTGTGGGAGGTACGTTACAAGCAGAGGGGCAAGGATCCGGCGGAGGTGGATTATTATATCCGGGGCTGGCTTTCCATGCATTATCTGCAGCATGCCACCGGCAGGCTCTTCGGCAGAAGGAATCATGATAAGGAGAAGCAGCAGATCCTGGAGGATTGGGGCGTAGCCATTGCCCAGGAATATGGGGAAGCCGGGCAGGAGATCCTTTATCAGGAACTGTGTAATATGACTCGCCTGTATCTGCATTTGTGTAAGGATGATAAGTCCTATTCCTCCCTCTTGCTGGGATTGGGGCGGATGAAGGACTCCTCCCTCATACAGAAGATCGCCAAAGATGTCTATACTTTGGCTTATGAGATACCAAGAAGCCTGGGTATGGTGGAGGAGTTTCAGGTCTTTACCAAGGCAGCTACGGATACCTTTTATGCCGTCTACCCCAAGAACAAGGCAGTTTTGAATTCCTTGATAGAAGAAGCGAAGAATTGATATATGGAAAAGGAAGGGGCAGTCGAATCAAAAGGACTGCCTTTTGTATGTAGAAGGGGGTAATCAAATGTACGATCCAAAATCAAAATGTGCGGATGATTTTATTGACAACGGGGAAGTCCTGGAGACTTTGGCCTATGCGGAGGAGAATAAGGCCAATGAGGACCTGATTCGAGAAATTTTGGAGAAGGCCAAGCTTCGTAAGGGACTGAGCCACCGGGAGGCCTCCGTCTTGCTGGCCTGTGAGATTCCTCAGCTGAATCAGGAAATCTTTGCACTGGCAGAGCAGATCAAGAAGGACTTTTATGGGAATCGAATCGTGATCTTCGCTCCCCTCTATCTGTCCAATTATTGCATTAACGGTTGTGTCTATTGTCCTTATCACAAGAAGAATGCCCATATCGCCCGCAAGAAGCTGACCCAGGAGGAGATCCGACAGGAGGTTATCGCTCTGCAGGATATGGGACATAAGCGGCTGGCCATCGAAGCCGGTGAAGATCCCAAGAACAACCCCATCGAGTATATCCTGGACAGTATCAAAACGATTTACAGCATCAAGCACAAGAATGGGGCCATTCGGCGGGTCAATGTCAATATTGCGGCCACCACAGTGGAGAATTACCGCAAGCTGAAGGAAGCGGGCATCGGCACCTATATCCTTTTCCAGGAGACCTATCATAAGGAAAGCTATCTGAAGCTCCATCCCACGGGGCCCAAGCATGATTACAATTATCATACGGAGGCCATGGATCGAGCCATGGAAGGGGGCATTGATGACGTAGGTCTGGGGGTTCTCTTTGGGCTGGAGATGTACCGCTATGAGTTTGCCGGACTTCTGATGCATGCAGAGCATCTGGAGGCCGTCTATGGGGTAGGGCCTCATACCATCAGTGTGCCCAGGATCAAGAGGGCGGATGATATTGATCCGGATGTCTTCGACAATGGAATCAGCGATGATATCTTTGCCAAGATCATTGCCTGTATCCGGGTGGCTGTGCCCTACACCGGTATGATTATTTCCACCAGAGAGTCCAAGGAGTGCCGGGAGAAGGTCATTCACTATGGAATCTCTCAGATCAGCGGCGGGTCAAAGACCAGCGTAGGCGGTTATTTCGAGCCGGAGCCGGAGGATGAGTGCTCCGAACAGTTCGATGTCAGTGACAATCGCACCCTGGACGAGGTGGTGCGCTGGCTCATGCAGATGGACTATATTCCCTCCTTCTGTACGGCCTGCTACCGGGAGGGTCGAACCGGAGACCGCTTTATGAGCCTGTGTAAGAGTCAGCAGATTCTCAACTGCTGCCATCCCAATGCTTTGATGACCCTGCAGGAATATCTGGAGGATTATGCTGCCCCTGAGACAAAGGTTTTGGGGGAGGCTCTGATTGATAAGGAGATTTCCCAGGTACCCCGGGAGAGAACCAGGGAGATTCTGGTGGAGAACCTGAAGAAGATTCGAGGCGGGGAGAGAGATTTCCGTTTCTGAGTGGTGGCGGCGTCAGCCGCCATGGACGTTTACTTTACCAAATGAGCTAGCAAAGGATGGATAGGATGGGAAGTAGAGCTGTCTTTTTCGATGCAGACGGAACGATCTGCGATATGGAGAAGGGGATTCCGGACACTACCTTACAGGCAATCCGAGCCCTTCGCAAGGGGGGACACAGGGCCTTCTTGTGTACCGGACGATCCCGGGCTTTTGTGACAGAGGATCTGGAACAGGCGGGATTTGAGGGAATGGTGGCGGCCTGCGGAGCCTACCTGGAATACGAAGGCAAGAGGCTTTTCAGTCGGGAGCAGACGCCGGAGCAATCCTGGCGGTCCATTCAGATCCTTCGGCAATATGGCCTGGTTCCGGTGATGGAAGGACCGGATTATATGTATTACGATGCAGAGGAGTACAATGAGACGGTAGATTGGTATGCCCCCCTGATCACCCGGCAGCTGGGAAGCCGTCTTTTGCCCATCCGAGGGCATGAGAGGGACCTGCGGGCCAATAAGATCAGTGCCAAGGCTCGCCCCGGGTCAGATCCGGAGAAAGCCTGCAGCCTTTTGGCAGATACCTACGATGCCATCCGCCACCAGGAGGGCATGGCGGGGGGAACCATAGAGCTGATTCCCAAGGGCTTTTCCAAGGCGGTGGGGATTGCTTCCCTGTGCCGCATTCTGGGGATTGACTGGAAAGATACGGTGATTTTCGGGGACAGCAACAACGATCTGTCTATGTTCCAATATGCAGCGGTGAAGGTGGCTATGGGAAATGCCCCCCAAAAGATCCGCAGCCTGGCGGATTATGTAACGGAGGATATGTTCCATGGAGGGATTCAAAAGGGGCTGCGAGCCTTGCAATTGATCGAATAAGCAGCATCGCAGACATTCAGATGGGAGGAATTGGATGGACCAGGAGGCCGGAAATCAGGAAAACAGGCAGGAGAATCATCAAAAGCAGAAGGAATCTAAGAATAAGAACAATCTTTTGATGATTCTGATCTGTCTGTTGGTATGTCTTCTCTTGTTTGGCTTATATAGCAACCTGTCAGGGCAGGCATCGCCCAAGGAGATTAGTTACCATAAATTCGTAGAAATGGTGCGGGAGGATCAGGTGAGGAAGGTTGTGATTGAGTCCAACAAGCTGGTCATCACCCCCAAGACCCAGACCTCTACCGAAACCACAGTCACTTATTCGACTGCCCTGGTGGGGGATGAGAACGAGCTGGCCAAGCTGCTGGAGAAGTATGAGGTAGAATATTCCAAGAAGACAGAGAATATGAAGGCTGCCATCCTGGAGGCTGTTTTCAGTATTGTCCTGCCTATGGTTTTCCTGGTGGTGGGAATGGTTCTGATTATGCGCTTTGTGGGAAAGGGCGGCGGCATGATGGGGGTTGGCAAGAGCAAGGCCAAGACCTATGTCCAGCAGGAGACGGGGGTCACCTTTCAGGACGTTGCCGGTCAGGATGAGGCCAAGGAATCCCTCCAGGAGGTGGTGGAATTCCTTCACAATCCGGAGAAATATGTGACCATCGGTGCCAAGCTTCCCAAGGGTGCCCTCCTGGTGGGACCTCCCGGTACCGGTAAGACCCTGCTGGCCAAGGCAGTGGCGGGGGAAGCCCATGTTCCCTTCTTCTCCCTGTCCGGGTCGGAATTTGTGGAAATGTTTGTAGGCGTGGGCGCCTCCCGGGTGCGTGACCTGTTCGAGGAGGCCAAGAAGAATGCCCCCTGTATCATCTTTATTGATGAGATTGATGCCATCGGCAAGACCAGGGATACCCATTATGGAGGCAATGATGAGCGGGAGCAGACCCTGAACCAGCTGTTGGCAGAGATGGATGGCTTCGACAGCTCCAAGGGGCTCCTGATCCTGGCAGCTACCAACCGGCCGGAGATTCTGGATCCGGCTCTTCTGCGTCCCGGCCGTTTTGACCGCCGGGTGATTGTAGATCGGCCGGATCTGAAGGGTCGGGTGAATATTCTCAAGGTGCATGCCCGCAAGGTGGCCTTGGACGAAACGGTGGATTTTGATGCCATTGCCCTGGCAACCTCCGGAGCAGTGGGATCCGACCTGGCCAATATGGTCAACGAGGCGGCTATCCTGGCTGTCAAGAAGGGCCGCACCGCCGTATCTCAGAAGGACTTATTAGAGGCCGTGGAGATTGTATTGGTAGGCAAGGAGAAGAAGGACCGGATCTTAAGCCAGGAGGAAAGAAGGATTGTCTCCTACCATGAGGTAGGGCATGCCCTGGTCAGCGCCCTGCAAAAGGATGCAGAGCCGGTACAGAAGATTACCATTGTTCCCCGCACCATGGGTGCCCTGGGTTATGTGATACAGGTACCGGAGGAGGAGAAATACCTGAATACCAAGAGTGAACTCCAGGCCATGGTGGTGGGCTTGCTGGCCGGCCGGGCAGCGGAGGAGCTGGTCTTTGGAAATGTAACCACAGGAGCCTCCAATGACATTGAGCGGGCAACCAAGATCGTTCGGGCCATGATTACCCAATATGGAATGTCCGATACCTTTGGCCTGATGGGGCTGGCTCAGCAGGAGAATCAATACCTGGACGGCCGCCTTGTCCTCAATTGTGGAGATGCCACGGCTACCGAGGTAGATCATGAGGTCATGAAGGTGCTCAAGGAGTCCTACCAGCAGGCCAGAGACCTGCTGGCAGCTAATCGCCAGGCCTTGGATCAGATTGCGGACTTTTTGATTCAGCGGGAAACCATTACCGGCAAGGAATTTATGGAGATTTTCCATGAGGTGAGAAAAGAGTCTAAGAAGGAGGAAGTCTCCCCTGCAGCAGGAGAAGCACAGCTTTCTCCTGCAACCGAGGAGGGGGACAAGACTCCTCAGGCTCGACCAGGAAGCTGCTGTAAATGAGGCAGTAAGGGAAGATGGTATTTCATATAGAAGAAGAATTGAAGAAGCTTCCGGCCAGTCCGGGGGTCTATCTGATGCATGATGCCAGGGATGAGATTATCTATGTGGGCAAGGCAGTCAGTCTGAAGAATCGGGTGCGGCAGTATTTTCAGTCCAGCCGTAAGAAGGGCTTGAAGATCGAACAGATGGTGCCCCAGATCGCCCGCTTCGAATATATCGTGACGGATTCGGAGCTGGAAGCCCTGGTTCTGGAATGTAATCTCATCAAGGAATATCGTCCCAAATACAATACCATGCTGAAGGACGACAAGGCCTATCCCTTTATCCAGGTGACAGTGCAGGAGCCCTATCCCCGGGTGCTGCTGGCGCGGAGGATGAAGAAGGATAAGTCCCGCTATTTTGGCCCTTATACCAGTGCCGGGGCGGTGAAGGAAACCATTGAACTGGTGCGGAAGCTCTATGGTCTGCGAGCCTGCAGCAAGAAGCTGCCGACCGATCCGGGCAGGGAACGTCCCTGCCTCTATTATCATATCCACCAATGCAAGGCCCCCTGTCAGGGTT
Organism: Lachnospiraceae bacterium; assembly: GCA_963661545.1. GTDB lineage: Bacteria > Bacillota > Clostridia > Lachnospirales > Lachnospiraceae > Scatomonas. Next base: position 7,210 of record CAVLCU010000035.1, read on the forward strand.
GGATCAGCCAGGAAGAGTATGGGAAGCAGGTAGAGGGGGTTCTGGATTTCCTGAATGGGAATTTTCAAGAGGTTTTGAAGGAATTGACCGATCAGATGCAGCAGGCCTCGGAGGAGCTTCGTTTTGAGGATGCTGCGCAATACCGGGATCTGGTGGACAGTGTCCGCAAAATCGGAGAAGGCCAGAAGATGACAGGATCCTCCGGAGAGGACAGGGATGTGGCTGCCCTGGCCATGGATGGCGAGGATGCCGTGGTGCAGATTTTCTTCATTCGGGATGGGAAGCTGATTGGAAGAGACCATTTCTATCTTCGGGTGGCTCCGCAAGAGACCGGTCAGGAGGTTCTTCTTAGCTTCATCAAGCAATTTTATGCCGGAACCCCTTTCATACCGGGGGAATTGATGCTGCCGGAGGAGGTAGAGGATCAGGCTGTGGTGGAGGAATGGCTGAGCCGAAAAAGAGGCCAGCGAGTGCATATCCGGGTTCCTAAGAGGGGCAAGAAAGAGAAGCTGATGGAATTGGCGCACCACAATGCCCAGATCCTTCTGCAGCAGGATCGGGAACGGCTGAAGCGGGAGGAGGGCAGAACCATCGGTGCGGTCAAGGAGCTGGGCCGCTGTCTCTCCATGGCGCCTCCGGAACGGATTGAGGCTTATGACATCTCCAATATCAGCGGCTTTCAATCTGTGGGTTCCATGGTTGTCTACGAAAAGGGAAGACCCAAGAAGGCGGATTATCGCAAATTTCGCATCAAATCCGTGGAAGGACCCAATGATTATGCCAGTCTGAAGGAGGTTCTGGACCGCCGTTTCCGGCGGGGACTGGAGGAGGATAAGGGCTTTGAGAAACTGCCCAGTCTGATTATGATGGACGGCGGGAAGGGGCAGGTTCATGTAGCCCTGGCAGTGCTGGAGGAACTGGGGCTGGAGATTCCCGTATGCGGCATGGTCAAGGATGACAGCCACCGCACCAGAGGCCTCTATTACAGGGGGGAAGAGCTTCCCATAGACAAGGACAGCGAGGGCTTTCACCTGATTACCAGGATTCAGGACGAGGCCCATCGCTTTGCCATCGAATATCACCGCCTCCTGCGCAGCAAGGGTCAGGTACATTCCGTCCTGGAGGATATCCCGGATATAGGCCCCAGACGCCGCAAGGCCCTGATGCGCCAATATGACAGTCTGGAGGCAATCAAGGCAGCCGCCCGGGAGGAACTGCGAAGGGTTCCTGGCATGAATGAAAGGGCTGCCGAATCCCTGTATCAATATTTTCACGGAGAAGAGCAAGAGGAAAAGCAGAAAGAAAAGCAGAAAGAGGACTAGGCCTATGAGATCCATTGCATTAACCAAGGTTGCGGAAAATATGAATCTGAGGAATATGACTCCTGAGGTTGACATGACGGACTGCAAGATTACGATTCCGGAGATTAACCGACCGGCTCTGCAGCTGACGGGATATTTTGAGCATTTTGCCAATGAGAGGATCCAGATTATCGGATATGTGGAATATACCTATCTGCAGCATCTGGAGATGGAGAAACGGTGCCAGGCTTATGAAGCCTTCATTTCCAAGGGAATTCCCTGTGTGATTTTCACCACCCTGACTCAGCCGGGGGAGGAGCTGCTGGAGCTGGCCCGCCGATACAATGTTCCCACCTTCTGTACGGACAAGAGCACTTCCGCTTTTACCGCAGAGATCATCCGCTGGCTGGGGGTTCAGCTGGCACCTATGATTTCCATTCACGGCGTTCTGGTGGATGTATTCGGCGAAGGAGTCCTGATTATGGGGGAGAGCGGCATCGGCAAGAGCGAGGCTGCCCTGGAGCTGCTGAAGCGGGGGCACCGTCTGGTCAGCGATGATGTGGTGCAGATCAGCAAGGTCAGCGATGCTACCCTGGTGGGTTCAGCCCCTGATATTACCAGACATTTTATTGAATTGCGGGGCATTGGCATCATCGATGTCAAGATGCTCTTTGGTGTGGAAAGTGTAGAGGATACCCATGCCATCAATCTGGTCATTAAGCTGGAGGACTGGGACAAGAATAAGGAATACGACCGCCTGGGCTTGGAGGAAGAGTATACGGAGTTCCTGGGCAACAAGGTGGTTTGTCATAACCTGCCCATCCGTCCCGGCCGAAATCTGGCTATTATCGTAGAGACCGCAGCAGTCAACCATCGACAGAAGAAGATGGGATACAATGCAGCTCAGGAGCTTTATAAGAGGGTCCAGGAGAATCTGGCCAAGAAAAGGGGAGATATCTAATCATCTCCTGCTGTATTACGGCACCGCCAGGAAGGAAAGTCAGCTGCCGGGCCGGAAGGCGCCCCCGCAGCCACCCCCAGGAAGGAGAGGATGACCATGTATGTAATTGGTGTGGATATCGGCGGAACTACAGTGAAAATGGGAATTTTTCAAGATCAGGGAAACCTGGTGGTAAAATGGGAGATTCCTACCAATAAGGAGAAGAGGGGCGAGAGGATCCTTCCGGAGATAGCCTCTTCCATTTTGAAGAAATGCAAGGAAGAGGACCTTCCTGGGGATCAGATTCTTGGGGTAGGCGTGGGAGTTCCAGGCCCGGTGGTCAGGAACCGGGAGGCTCTGGCAGCGGTCAATCTTTATTGGGGTCACAAGGATGTGGCGGGGGAACTGGAGCAGGCTCTGAAGTTGCCGGTCAAGGTGGCAAATGATGCCAATGTGGCAGCCCTGGGGGAGATGTGGGCCGGCAGCGGCCGGGGAACGGAGAATCTGATTATGGTTACCCTGGGAACCGGCGTAGGAGGAGGCATCATCGTAGACGGGAAGATCGTAGCGGGGGCTCACGGGGCCGGCGGCGAGATCGGCCATGGGGTGATAGAACCCCGGGAGCAGGAGGCTTGTAACTGTGGCAATCGGGGCTGCCTGGAAGAATATGCCTCCGCTACGGGGATTGTTCGCCTGGCCGACAGGAGGCTGGCAGCGGATGAATGCCCCAGCCTCCTGCGGCAGGGTCCGGTGACCGCCAAGGCAGTCTTCGATGCCTACCAGGCGGGAGATGGTCTGGCCGCAGAGGTGGTGGAGCAATTCGCTGACTATCTGGGGAGACAGCTGGCTGCTTATGCCTGTGTGACAGATCCGGCTGCCTTTATCCTGGGAGGCGGTGTGTCCAAGGCAGGAAAAGCCCTGGTGGATATTGTGGAAAAAAGCTACCAAAACTATGCTTTCCCTGCCTGTCGTCAGGCCAGGTTCCTTCTGGCTCAGCTGGGCAACGATGCAGGAATCTACGGTGCTGCCCGGCTGGCTCTGTAGAGGAAACCTTCTTCTTATTCCTCCGGCTCCGGTTCTTCTGTGGGTTCCGGCTCTTCCGTAGGCTCTTCCGTAGGTTCTGCCGTGGGTGAGGGGGTGGCAGAAGGGGTAGCCGTAGGTGTGGGCGAGGGAGTGGCAGATGGGGTGGCCGTGGGCGTGGGCGTAGGCGTGGGTGTAGGAGCCACATAGTGCCTGGTACACCGCTCCTGGGGAACCGCCGAGAGCTCGAAGTATTCCTTGGCTCTGGGACAGCCCGAACCGGCCAGCAGGCCAGAGGAGGCACAGATGGTAACCTCTTTGACCGAGGAGGGCTGCTTGAAGCTGACATTGGGAAGACTGCTGTGAATCCGGTTCATTACATTGGTCCACAGGGTCTTGTGAAAATTCCTATATTCCTCCGGCAGCTCCACGTTGACATCACAGCCGGCCCAGATGGCGGCGGTGTAATAGGGGGTGAATCCTGCAAATACCAGATCCTTATAGGAGTTGGTGGTTCCGGTCTTACCGGCGACGGTCATATTGTCCAGCTGGAAATCCTCGCCGGTACCCTCCTTGACCACATCCTCCATGGCGCTGGTCAGCAGATAGGCCGTGCTGTCCTTGAAGACTCTGGTTTCCACCGGGGTATTTTCCAACAGGATATTGCCCTCCTGATCCGTCACCTTGGTATAGAAAATGGGTTCGATATAGACCCCGCCGTTGGCAATGGCTGCATAGGCTGCCGTCAGCTCCAGATTGCTGACACCGTTGGTAATACCACCCAGAGCCAATGGCTGGATGACATCCCAGTTGGTATCGTCAATCAATTCGGAGAAGCCCAGGCGCAGCAGGTAGTTGAAGCCGGTCTGGGGGGTAATCTCCGTCAAAATCTTGATGGCGACCACGTTGTAGGAGTAGGTAATGGCGGTTCGGATGCTTACATCGCCGTGATAGCTATTGTCAGAGTTATGGACGGGACTGCCATCCTCGTAATTGTAGGGCTCATCCGTTACCACCGTGGCCAGGTTGATGCGGCCCAGTTCCAGAGCCGGTCCGTAGGTGGACAGGATCTTGAAGGTGGAACCCGGCTGCCGGTAGGAGTCAGTGGCCCGATTCAGAACCAGGCTGGCCGTTTTCTGGCCCCTTCCCCCGACAATGCCCTTGACATAACCGGTCTTCTGATCCATGACTGTCATGGCAGCCTGGGGTTGAGGCGTGAAGCTGCTGCGCTCTGCCACGATGGTGTCATCGGGACCTACCACAGCGGCCTTATATTGGTCGATATAGGATTGGGCCTCCTCCTCTGAGTCAAAGAGCAGGTCGAAGGAAGAATCGGTATTGCGGAAATACAGCTGGAGCATCTCCCGGCTGTAATTCTGCCGGGTGCCGTCTGCGTGATCCACGGTCAAGGCCCAGTCCAGTCCAATCTGTATGGTATCCGGATAATTCTCCTGGTTCTGGAACTCCTGGTCCATGATCTGCTGGATCTCCGGATCCTGGGTGGAATAGATCCGCAGACCGCCGCTGTAGAGGGCATTGTTGGCCTGCACAGAGGTATAGCCCTTCTGTTCCATGAGATCCGTCTTCACCTGGCTGATCAGCTCGTCGATAAAGTAGGAATAGACAGAAAGACCGGAGGAGGATTCATTTTGTGCCTGGATACGGGCATAGACATCATCCGCCAGGGCTTCGTCATGCTCCTGCTGGGTGATATAGCCCTGATCCAGCATATAATTCAATACGGTTTCCCGGCGCTCGGCATTATTCTCCGGATGGTTCCTGGGGTTCCATTTGCTGGGATTCTGGGGAATCGCCGCCAAAACCGCACATTCGGAAAGGGTCAGATCCTTGCAGTCCTTGCCGAAATAGGTCTGGGCAGCCGTCTGAACGCCATAGGCTCCGGCACCGAAATTCACGGTATTCAGGTAATTCTCCAAAATGACGGATTTGGCATCCTTCCCCTCGGCAGTCAGGGACTTCTCCAGCTCTATGGCCAGATATTGCTCCTGGATCTTCCGCTTGATGCTCTGGATGCGGTTCTCCTCGGTCCAGTTGGTGAAAACGTTATTCTTCAGCAGCTGCTGGGTGATGGTGCTGGCTCCCTGGGTTCTCTGGAAGCCGGTGCTGACCGCTACCGCTATCGCCCGCAGCATGCCCCGGGGATCTACCCCATTGTGGTCATAAAAGCGGGAATCCTCGATGGCGACAATGGCATGCTGCATATGCAGGGGAATCTCGCTGATGGATACGGAAACCCGGTTCCCTTCCGCAGAATTCAGCTTCTGCAGCTGGTTGCCTTCGGAGTCATAGACAAAGGTGGCATCGCCCAAGGGCATAATATTGACATCTGAGATAGCAGGGGCACTGTCAATGATACCTTGATAGGCTCCCAGCCCCAGACAGATGATGCAGACACAAAAGGTTGCGAGTAGCAGCAATAAGACTCGCAAAGCGGAGATTCCTGCTTTTTTCCCCATCATGGGAGCAGTAGAATCCAGTTGTTCCTTCCTGCGCTGAACGCCTTCTCTTCCAAAATCCATAATAAACCTCCATGCCCGTCTCCTGTTCGTGAATTTCATTATAACAAACATTTTCATTCAAATAAAGCCCCAAATGTGATACACTGGTAGAGAATGCCGGAAAAGCAGGGAAGAAGGGGAGGGTTTCAGTGTTAGAAGCTTATCAAACAATTTACAGAGGCGGTCAAGGGGAGATTGTGGAGAAAAAGTCCCGTTTTATCGCCACGGTTCGCCCCGTGGAGACGGAGGAAGAGGCGCTGGGATTCCTGGAAGAGATGAAGAAAAAGTATTGGAATGCCACTCACAATTGCTTCGCATATACCATAGGAGAACATAGGGAGCTGGTAAGAGCCGGAGACGATGGGGAACCGTCAGGGACAGCAGGAAAACCTATGCTGGAGGTGATTCTGGGGGCAGAACTCTATGATACGGCGGTGGTTGTGACCAGATATTTTGGCGGAACCTTGCTGGGAGCCGGGGGACTGGTTCGGGCTTACTCCGCCGCAGCCAAGGCAGGCCTGGAGGCCAGTCAGGTGATAGAGAAGATTCTGGGAGTGCCCCTGACTCTTCTGACCGATTATAATGGTGTGGGGAAGATCCAATACCTGCTGGGACAGCAGAAGATTCCTACCCTGCAGGCGGATTATACCGAGAGGGTCTCCCTGAAGATCATCCTGCCGGTGAGAAGGGAAGAGAGCTTTCGTCAGGAACTGACAGAGGCCACCAGCGGACGGGTGCAGATCTTAAGAGAAGATCCCATCTATTATGCCCAGCTGGAGGGAAGGGTTCTGTTAGGGGAGGAGCTGAGAGGTTAGGCTTCCCCTTGGGGAAGCCTGCATGGTCTGGCCAAAGAGGGGCTATCGGCACTTTTCCGGTGCAGTATATCCCACTCCCTGGGTGTCCACGGTCATGGATTGAATCTTCTGGGCCTCCCTGGGGCAGTCCCGGAAATCTGTGGGGACATTGGCAATCCGATCCACCACATCCATGCCCTGAGTGATCTTGCCAAAGGCTGCATAAGCCCCATCCAGGTGGGGGGCATCCTTGTGCATGATGAAGAACTGACTTCCGGCAGAATTGGGATTCATGGCTCTGGCCATAGACAGGACTCCCTCTGTGTGGGCCAGGGCATTGGGGAAGCCATTCTGAGAGAATTCCCCCTTGATGCTGTAGCCGGGGCCCCCTGTGCCATTGCCGATGGGACATCCGCCCTGGATCATAAAGCCGGGAATCACCCGATGGAAGGTCAAACCATTATAGAAGCCCTCCTGAATCAGGCTGATAAAATTGTTGACTGTATTGGGAGCGATCTCCGGATACAGCTCCGCTTTCATAATATCGCCGTTTTCCATAGTGATGGTAACAATGGGATTTGCCATGCTGATACTCCTTTCTGATGAAACCTGTGGAAAATAATAGGCTGGATCCCCCCTTGAGGGGAACCTGTACATTATACCCCGGGTTCCCCAGAGAGTGCAAGAGAAATTCCTGCTTTACAGATACCGGCCTTCTTTTCTCCTATCCTGTAACCAGGGGGTTGATGTTTGGATATCCCAATCAGGTTTTGGTGTTTTGACACTGTAACCAAATATTTAATAAGGCTTTGAGTACAGGGAAAAGCCGGATAGGAGGCAGAAGGATGGAGATAGAGACTTGGAGTCCCAGGGAGACCTTTGAGCTGGGCAAAAGGCTGGGGGAGAGGATAGAAGGGGGTCAGATCTGCACCCTGCAGGGAGATCTGGGAACCGGCAAGACGGTATTTACCCAGGGATTGGCGGCGGGCCTGGGAATTAAAGAACCGGTCAATAGTCCCACCTTTACGATTCTGCAGGAATATGACCAGGGGCGTCTGCCCCTTTATCATTTTGATGTCTATCGGATTGGCGATGTGGAGGAGATGGAGGAGATTGGCTATGAGGATTATTTCTTCGGGTCAGGGGTCTGTCTGATTGAATGGGCGGAGAAGATTGGTGATCTGCTCCCGGAACAGGTGGTGGCCGTGACCATAGAAAAAGATCTGGATCGGGGGCTTGACTATCGACGGATTCAGATAGAAGGGATGGATAAGATATGAAACTTCTGGCAATAGACAGCTCTGGCCTGACGGCATCGGTGGCCATTTTGCAGGATGGAATCCTGCTGGCAGAATATAGCGTGAATTATAAAAAGACCCATTCTCAGACCCTGCTTCCCATGCTGGATACCGCCGCTTCCATGGTGGACTTGGATCTGAAGACCATAGATGCCATAGCCGTGGCAGAGGGGCCGGGTTCCTTTACAGGTCTGCGCATCGGCTCCGCCACGGCCAAGGGGCTGGGTTTGGCCCTGGATAAGCCCTTGGTGGCTGTGCCGACCCTGGAGGGCCTGGCCTACAATCTGTACGGAGCCCGGGGACTGGTATGCCCCATGATGGATGCCAGACGCTCCCAGGTATATACCGGAATTTACCGCTTCGAGAGGGGAGGGCTGCAGGTGGTCTGGAGTCAGAGAGCGGTGGCAGTGCAGGAACTGGCCCAGGAGTTGAACCGGCTGGGAGAGGAGGTGATCCTCCTGGGTGACGGAGCGACCGCCTATGGGGATCAGATGGCCGACCTGCTGCAGGTGCAATACCAGGAGGCGCCTCCCCATATGAATCGGCAGAGGGCGGCTGCCCTGGGAGCCCTGGCTATGCAGATGTATGCGAGGGGGCAGATTCAGACCGCAGCCTTGCATCGGCCGGAATATCTCCGTCTGTCTCAGGCAGAAAGAGAGCGGATGGAGCGGCTGCAGGAGAAGCAAGAAAGCAAATCAGCAGGTGGGGCTGTGGGCCAGGAAAGGGACCAATCGGATGGGGCGGCAGCCAAGCGATAAGCTGAGAATTAAGGGATAAGGCAGGCAGAAGACATGGTGAAGATACGTACGATGGAATGGGATGACCTGGAGGAGGTCATGGTGATAGAAAAGGAGAATTTTGCTCTGCCCTGGACGGAAAATGGCTTCTTTTCCTTCCTTTTGCGCCAGGATACCCTCTTTCTGGTGGCGGAGGAGGAGGGCAAAATCGCAGGATATTGCGGAGTAGTCCTTGTCCCGGAGGAGGGGGATATCACCAATGTATCGGTAGCGAAAGCCAGGCAGGGCCGGGGGATCGGGGGGCAGTTGATTCGAGAACTGGTTTCCCGGGCAGGAGAGGCAGGAGCTGTAAAATTGTATCTGGAAGTACGCAAAAGCAATGCAGAGGCCATCCGCCTCTATGAAAGGAATGGATTCGCTCAGATTGGGGTCCGGCGAGATTATTACGAGGAACCCAAAGAAGATGCCATCCTGATGGCTCGAGGATGAAAAGGAAAGAATGCAGGCAGGCCGGATAGACAAGCAGGATAGAATCTGTTATGATGGGAAGGTGAGTTTTCCGGATCCGGGGAACCGTACATAGAGAAAGCAGCGAGGTAAATCATATGTTTAGTCCAATGTTAGATGGGGTGCTGGCAGCCATCATGGCAGTGCTGGCGGTGATATTTTTCTTGGGAAAGGGAGAGGGGATTCTATCGGCCTTTGCAGGAAAGAATGGGCCTCAGAGAAAGAAAAGATCCCCACAGGAGGAGAGACGCTACCAGAAGGCAGTGGGATTCTTCCTGGTAGTTCTGACCCTGTGTGAGATCATGATGGCCATCTTTGGCAATACCTATGTGATCGTATCCTTTATCACGATTGGAGCTGTGATTGCGGATCTGATCCTGCTGGTGATCTATCTGAAGAAGAATTTTCCGGAATAAGAGCACTTTCAATGACCGGGGAGGGGGCGGATCATGAAAAGGGGGAAGACAAATCGTCGAAAGCAGGCTGGTAAGAGCAGGGGAGTCCTGCTCTTATCTGTCCTTGGGGGACTTCTGCTGGCTGCAGCCCTCTTCTGGGGCCTGTTCTACATTACCGAGGTAGAGGTGACAGGCAACACCCGTTATACAGACCAGGAAGTGCAGGATATGGTGGAAGATGGCTTTCTTTCCCATAATTCTGTCCTTCTGTCTGTTTTCCGCTCCCATATCGATCTGAGGGATATCCTTTTTATGCAGTCGGTGGATGTGGAATATCTTGCCAGGAATAAGGTACGTCTCCATGTCAGCGAGAAAGAGCCGGTGGGGTATGTGAACCTGGAGGATACAGACTACTATTTTGATAAAGACGGACTGGTGCTGGAGCTTATCCCGGCAGACCAGGATCAGAAGGGCAATGATGTGCCCCAGGTGACAGGGCTGGCCCTGAATCCGGCAGCCCTGGGAGAGACCCTGGCCATAGAGGACCCTTCTGTCTTTCAGACCATTCTTGCCCTGTCTAAAATAGCCAAAAAATATGAGATCGTGCCGGATCAGGTGGAATTCTCCCAGACCCTGTCCATGACCCTTTATTATAGCCAGGTACGGATCTGTCTGGGGGATGACTCCCTGCTGGAGGAGAAGATGACCCGGGTGACGGCCATCCTTCCCAAGCTATCCGGCATGTCGGGGATACTCCATCTGGAAGATTTCACGGAGGATACCCAGAATATTATTTTCGACCCGGATTAGGACTCGGATTAGGGTTTCCTTATTTTTAAGAAAAAAACAGTTGATTAATTCAGGAATAAATTATATTATATATCTGTGTATGTAACAGCAAGTAAATTTTGAATGATTTTCAGAAGCAGATAAATAGGCAAGAGCCGTGAAGGAGGAAGTACCTTGTTAGAAATTATGACAAATGAAGCAGAATCATCTGCAAAGATCATCGTCATCGGCGTTGGTGGCGCAGGTAATAATGCTGTAAATAGAATGGTGGACGAGTCCATTGCCGGTGTTGAATTCGTGGGAGTGAATACAGATAAGCAGGCATTGACGCTGTGCAAGGCACCATCCGTACTCCAGATCGGGGAGAAGATCACCAAGGGCCTGGGAGCCGGAGCCAAGCCGGAGGTTGGCGAGAAGGCTGCGGAAGAGAGCGTAGATGATCTTCGTCAGTTGATGGAAGGCGCAGATATGGTATTCGTGACCTGCGGTATGGGCGGCGGAACCGGTACCGGGGCCGCACCGGTAGTTGCCAGCCTGGCCAAGGAGATGGGTATCCTGACCGTGGGCGTGGTTACCAAGCCCTTCCGCTTTGAAGCGAAGACTCGTATGAGCAATGCTTTGATGGGAATCGAGAAGTTAAAGCAGAATGTAGATACCTTGATTGTGATCCCCAATGACAAGCTGCTGGAGATCGTAGATCGCCGCACAACTATGCCGGAGGCCTTGAAGAAGGCAGACGAGGTGCTGCAGCAGGCAGTTCAGGGCATCACGGATCTGATCAACCTGCCGGCTCTGATCAACCTGGATTTCGCAGATGTGCAGACTGTCATGACAGACAAGGGAGTTGCCCATATCGGTATCGGTGAGGCCAAGGGAGACGACAAGGCTCTGGAGGCTGTACAGCAGGCGGTATCCAGCCCCTTGCTGGAGACCACAATCCAGGGTGCAAGCCATGTAATCATCAATATTTCCGGAGATATCAGTCTCATGGATGCCAACGATGCCGCCAGCTATGTTCAGAATCTGGCAGGCGAGGATGCCAATATTATCTTCGGTGCCATGTATGATGATTCTGCTGCAGATACAGCCAGAATTACAGTCATTGCCACAGGTCTGGATGATGCAACGGCAAGACAGGCCAGTGTAGAGGATGCCAGGAAGGCAGCGGAAGCCTCCAAGAAGAGTGCCTTTACCAATGCAGGATACAAGATGCCTACCTTCCAGATGCCGCAGCAGCAGGCTCCGACGCCGGCACCCGCTTCCAGCCTGAATCCCCTGCCCAGGAACACGGCTCCCATGACCAGCAATGTTCCCAAAAAGGACATCCAGATTCCGGATTTTCTGAAGAATCGAAAGTAAAGCCCCTGCTGCAGGATGTGCAGCATGTGCAGCACCCCTAAGCAGGAGTGCAGGGGCTTTGTAGGAATATGCCCCCCCCGGCAGGCGCCGGGGTCAAGAAAAGCCCTCCCCCCACAGGAAACTGTGGGGGGAGGGCTTTTTAGTGCCGGTATTTACATAGACGGTCTTGACTTTTTCAAAGCCCGGAATATAATAGA
>CAVLCU010000036.1:0-5739 GCA_963661545.1 Lachnospiraceae bacterium
ATTATACACCTTTTGCACAAAAAGAAAAGCGGATTTTTTTAAAAGAGTATTACAAAAGCATAAAACCATCCGGTCAGGGGGATTTATGGGAAATACTTGCACAAGAGTGGGAGGGATGGTATTCTATAGAAGGCATAGGAAGGGTACAGAAGGTGACAGAAGATGAGGAAAGCATGCATTTTTGATCTGGATGGAACTTTGACATCTACCGTAGAATCGATTGCCAGACCTGTCAATCAGGTGCTGGAGCATTTTGGCCTGGAAGCTCGACCCGTGGAGGAATATAACTTTTATGCGGGGGACGGGCTGGATATGACCTTGCAAAGGGCCTTGGCAGCTGCAGGAGATGTCAGGGGGAAGTATCTGGAGGAGGGAATTCCCCTGGCCAGGAAATGGTTTGGCAGGGATCCTTTGTATCATGTAAAGCCTTATCCTCACATGGTGGAGACCCTGGAGGACCTAAAGAAAAGGGGAATCCGACTGGCTGTTCTATCCAATAAGCCCCATCAGGGAGCCATAGAGGTGGTAGAGAGGGTGTTTGGCCCGGCGTGCTTCGACTGGATCCAGGGACAGACCGCAGAGGTGCCCAAAAAGCCGGATCCGGCGGGAGCCCGGATTATTCTGCAGCAGCTGCAGGTGGACAAAGAGGAGTGCCTCTATTTCGGAGATACCAATACCGATATGGAGACGGGACACAGGGCCGGCTTCTATACCGTGGGTGTCTCCTGGGGCTTTCGTCCCAGAAGGGAGCTGGAGGAGAATCATGCGGATGCTATCATTGACTCGCCGGTGGAGATCCTGAGGCTGGTGAGAGAGGTCTGACAGAAAAGACCTGGTAGAAAATAGGGGAGGTTTTGACAGAATGGATGAGTATAGTGAAGAGTGTATTTTGACTTTTTTACAGAATCAGAAGCAGCTGTTTGATGAACCTGTTGCCAGGAATTACGAGGAAGCGGAAGCTTTTCTGGAGGATTGCATGGCGGAGGTGGTCTCGTCCATTGAGGAGGTTCGGGCATACCTGGAAGAGAGTGGTATGGATGTAGAGGAACTGTCAGACGAAGAGCTGGAGGACGCAGGCGAGGTATTCGCCCTGCCCGGCGGACAGTATTTGATTGTGGAAGCGTAACAGAAGGGAATACAGATGAACGAGAAGTATGACATCATTATTGTGGGGGCAGGCCCCTCAGGCATTTTTTGCGCCTACGAACTGAAGGAAAAGAGACCGGATCTGAGGATCCTTATGATTGAAAAGGGCCGTGCCATAGAGAACCGCCAATGCCCCAAGAGGAGAACCCGGAAGTGCGTGAATTGCCAGCCCTGTTCTATTACTACCGGATTTGCAGGAGCGGGAGCCTTTTCTGATGGGAAATTATCCTTGTCACCGGATGTAGGAGGGAATCTGCCGGAGATTTTGGGATATGACAAGGCCTGTGAGCTGATCAAAGAATCGGATGCCATCTATCTGAAGTTCGGGGCGGATACCAATGTATACGGAATCGATAAAGCCAAGGAGATCCGTGAGATTCGAAAGAAGGCCATCGCAGCCAACCTGAAGCTGATTGAATGCCCCATCCGCCATCTGGGTACGGAAGAGGGATATAAGATCTATCACAGGCTGCAGGATCATTTGCAGGCCCAGGGGGTGGAAATGCAATTTATGACCATGGTCAGCGACATTCATATAGAGGATGGGGCAGCCAAATCCGTGACCACCAGCAAGGGGCAGACCTATTACGCAGATGAGATTGTCGCCGCCGTGGGGCGGGAGGGGGCCGATTGGTTTTCCCATATCTGCAAGGATCATGGCATTGAGACAGAGGTTGGTACCGTGGATATCGGTGTCCGGGTGGAGGTCCGGGACGAGGTCATGGAATTCCTCAACAAGAATCTCTATGAGGCCAAGCTGGTCTACCATACCCCCACCTTCGATGATAAGGTCAGAACCTTCTGTACCAACCCCTCCGGGGAGGTGGCAACGGAGTATTATGAGAATGGCTTGGCAGTGGTCAACGGTCATGCCTATAAGTCTAAGGAATATAAGACGGACAATACCAATTTTGCCCTGCTGGTATCCAAGAATTTTACCAAGCCCTTTAAGACCCCCATCGAATATGGCAAGCAGATCGCCCAGTTGTCCAATATGCTCTGTGACGGCAAGATATTGGTACAGACCTTTGGGGATTTCAAGCGGGGACGCAGAACGACGGAAGAGAGATTGTGCAGGAACAACCTGATTCCCACTCTGAAGGATGCCGTTCCCGGTGACCTGTCCCTGGTTCTTCCCCACAGAATTATGGTAGATATTGAGGAAATGCTTCTGGCTTTGGATAAGGTGACACCGGGTATTGCCAGTGACGAAACCCTCCTGTATGGCGTGGAAGTGAAGTTCTATTCCAATAAGGTGGTTGTGGATAAGAATTTCGAGACCAGTATCCAGGGTCTATATGCCGTAGGAGACGGAGCCTCCGTGACTCGAGGTTTGCAGCAGGCCTCGGCCAATGGACTTTCCGTCGCTCGAAGCATCCTGGAAAAGATCGAAACAAAAGACTGAACAAAAGGCTGTTAGCACTCATTTATAATGAGTGCTAATTTTTTCTTGACTTTCCGGAAGAGAAGTACTAAGATACTATCATACAGGTTCTGGCAGCCAGCCAGGGCGGCCTATTATCTATCAAAAGGAGTGTGATTTTATCATGGAGATGAAGCATGGTAATCTTTCTATCAACAGTGACAATATTTTTCCCATTATCAAGAAATGGATGTATTCGGACAAGGACATTTTCGTCCGGGAACTGGTATCTAACTGCTGCGATGCCATCACCAAGCTGAAGAAGTTGGATGGGGCAGGGGAATATTCTCTGCCGGAGGACTATAAAGCGGCAGTTCAGGTGGTTCTCAATGACAAGGAGAAGACGCTGAAGTTTATCGACAATGGAATTGGCATGACAGCCGATGAGGTAGAGAAGTATATTACCCAGATTGCTTTTTCCGGGGCGGCAGAATTCCTGGAGAAATACAAGGACAAGGCGGATCAGGATCAGATCATCGGACACTTTGGTCTGGGCTTTTATTCTGCCTTCATGGTGGCCGATGAGGTTCATATCGATTCCCTTTCCTTCCAGGCGGGAGCTAAGCCGGTTCACTGGGAGTGCGATGGGGGCACCCAATATGATATGGGAGAGGGAAACCGCCAGGAGATCGGCACAGAGATTACCCTGTTCCTGAATGAGGATAGTCTGGAATTTGCCAATGAATACCGGGTCAGAGAAGTGCTGGACAAGTATTGTTCCTTCATGCCGGTGGAAATCTTCCTGTCCAAGGCGGATGCAGAGCCGGAATATGAGACCATTGACGAGGAGGATCTAAGGGAGGACGACCAGGTCATCGAGCATATTCATGAGGAGGCCAAGACCGAGGAGCGGGAAAATGACAAGGGAGAGAAGGAGACCGTGGAGATCTCTCCTGCCAGGGATCGGGTAAAGATCGTGAAGCGCCCTGTTTCCGTCAGCGACATCCATCCCCTGTGGGCCAAGCATCCCAACGATTGTACCCAGGAAGAATATAAGGCCTTTTATCGAAAGGTATTCCTGGATTACAAGGAACCCCTCTTCTGGATCCATTTGAATATGGACTATCCCTTCAACCTGAAGGGAATCCTGTATTTCCCCAGGATCAACACGGAGTATGATTCCATCGAGGGAACCATCAAGCTCTATAACAATCAGGTTTTTATCGCGGATAATATCAAAGAAGTGATTCCGGAATACCTGATGCTGCTGAAGGGAGTCATTGACTGCCCGGATCTGCCCTTGAATGTCTCCCGAAGCGCCTTGCAGAATGATGGATTTGTGAAGAAGATTTCGGATTATATTTCCAAAAAGGTTGCGGACAAGCTGTCAGGCATGTGCAAGACCGACCGGGAGAATTACGAAAAATACTGGGATGACATCAGCCCCTTCATTAAGTTTGGCTGCATCAAGGACAGCAAGTTCTCTGAGAAAATGATGGATTACATCCTCTATAAGAACCTGGATGACAAGTACCTGACCCTCAAGGATTGCATAGAGGAGAACCAAAAGACAGCCCAGGCCGAGGAGGAAAAAGATCAGGAAGAGGCAGCCCGGACCGGGGAAGACAAAGCCCAGGAAGAGGCAGCCCAGGGACAAGAGGAAAAAACCCAGGAAAAGACCCAGGAGGATTCTGCCGAGGAGAAAGAGAAGGAAAAGACCGTCATTTATTATGTGACGGATCCGGTGCAGCAGAGCCAATATATCCATATGTTCCGCAGCCAGGATAAGGATGCAGTCATTCTTCGGCACAATATTGATTCCGCCTTTATTTCCCATGTGGAGAGAGCCAACGAGGCGGTTCGCTTCCAGAGGATTGACGCGGATCTGACCGATGAATTCAAGGAAGAGGGGGCAGACCTGGCGGAGGAAACCAAGACCTTGGAGGAGATCTTCCGCAAGGCTTTGGAGGATGACAAGCTGGAGGTAAAGGTAGAGAATCTGAAAAATGACCAGATTTCCTCCATGATTACCCTGTCTGAGGAAAGCCGTCGTATGCAGGAGATGATGAAGATGTATGGCATGGGAGGCATGGATGATTCCATGTTTGGCGGCCAGCAAACCCTGATTCTGAATGCCAAGCATCCCTTGGTGCAGTATATCCTGGCTCACAAGGAGGAAGATGTGTCTCTCTTCTGCCAGCAGCTCTATGATCTGGCTATGATAAGCAACAAACCCCTGTCTCCGGACAAAATGACCCGCTTTATTGAGAGAAGCAATGAAATCATGCTGAAGCTGACCAAGTGAAAGCAGGGTCCACTATGAAGGAGAGAAAACAATTGCCCTGTAATCTCTTCCTGATCGGCTTCATGGGATCGGGAAAGAGCTCGATAGCCTCCCATCTTAGGCAGACCTATGGCATGACCCTGCTGGAGATGGATGAGGAGATCGAAAGAAGAGAGGGACAGTCTATTTCAGACATTTTCAAAAGCAAGGGAGAGGATTATTTCCGGAGCCTGGAGACCTCTCTGCTGGCAGACCTGCAGGGGAGGGAGAATACGGTGGTCTCCTGCGGCGGCGGTGTTCCCCTGCGGGAGTGCAACGTGGAATTAATGAAAAAAAGCGGTAAGATCATTCTTCTTACCGCTGAGCCCCAGACGATTCTTCAAAGAGTCTGGGGCAGTCATTCCCGGCCCCTTCTGGAGGGGAGGAAGAACGTGGCTCATATCCGGAAAATGATGGAGGAGAGGCGGCCTTACTATGAGAAGGCAGCGGATCTGGTCCTGTCTACCGACGGCAAAAATCAGGCTGCCATCTGTCAGGAACTCCTGGAAAGGATGCAGTGTCTTATTCCAGGTTCAGGCGGCGAAGAAAGTCCTGCAGTCTCTGATCCCAGGCCTGATCCAGGGAACGATCCCTGGTAAAGACCTTGAGAGAGGATCCGGTGGTTACCGTCAGCATTCCCTGCTGGAAGCAGCAATTGAAGAAGAGACCGAAGATATCCTCCGGCTGAAAGGAGAGATCCCTGTCTGCCAAAAGAAGCTTTGTTTCCCTGTCGGGCAGCTGAAAGACAAAACGAAAGGATAAAGGAGAGCGCCGCCCCTTGATGATGGAATAGCAAAAGGGTTTGATATCCTTCCAAAGAGCCTGGGTTTGGCCCTGCAGCTTCAGTTCCCGGGCTTCTTCCTCCTCATAGAAATCCGGATGTAGGCGGCCGTCGATGGAGAAGCTT
>CAVLCU010000036.1:5805-19029 GCA_963661545.1 Lachnospiraceae bacterium
AGCTTGCGAAGGATGTGACAGACGCCTCCGACAGCAGAAAATGATCGAAGGAATCCTGCAGCAGGAGATGGGACATAAAATCCTTCACATGTTTTATCTGAAGTGCAATCATAGCTTATCCTTTCCTGGAGCTTGGTCCGGCCTTGCTCTGTAAAACAGAGACGGGTAAAGATCAAGTGTGATAATTTTGTGATTTTCCGGCGGAGGTCTTTCCTTTTAGGGGGAAATGTTGTATACTCTCTAGCAGGCGTGCTATTGCAGGCGCCAGGAAAGAGAAGAAGGAGAATACCATGAGTCAGGAAAAAGTAGATCAATATAAAAAAGACAAGGCCAACCGTCAAAAGATCATGAAGAGAGAGAAGTTCCTCCGGCGTTTGGAGATCACTGTGGCCGCGGTTGTCCTGGTGGGTCTGGTAGGCTGGTTCAGCGCGGCTGTCTATCAGAATTCCAAGGCCAAGGCGGAAGAGAATGCGCCAACCGTGACGACCTCTATGGATCTTACGGCGGTAGATGACTATATGAACAATCTGACCACAGCAGCAGCTTCCACATCAGCGGAGGAGTAAGAATTGCTTGCAGCGTCAACGGAAAAAGAAGGATGCGCCCCATGGGGCAGGCACCCTTCTTTTTCTTCGCTTATCTGTTATTTATAGTGGATCAAGAGGATCAGCACTTAACAACGTTGGCAGCCTGCATGCCCTTGGCGCCTTCGGTCAAATCATAAGTAACAGCCTGGCCTTCGTCCAGTGACTTGAATCCTTCACCCTGGATGGCGGAAAAGTGTACGAATACATCCTTGCCGTCTTCGCCGGTGATGAAGCCATAGCCTTTTTCAGCGTTGAACCACTTTACAGTTCCCTTGTTCATGTTATAGTACCTCCATAACGAAATAAAAAAAATGAATTGAAGCACAGCTCGGTGAATATATAAAAATTCACCGGCTGTTACAGATTATATTGCAAGCTCATGAAATATAATCTCTAACAACCAGTGACCCTCGTATACATCTCAATCATACCCCGCCTCGCTTTGCCTTCATTATAGACAGGGGCCGGAGAAAAGTCAAGAAAAAATTCGGTGTAATTGTGCCATCTTTCGAGCAATAGGTAAGATCCGGCCCTCTTACATTCCTTGGGAATCCCTTGAAATCTGAGAGGTTTTCCTGTATACTTGGTAGAAAATCAAGGATGGGATGGAGCGTGTGATGGATCTGTTAATTAAGAATGGCCGGGTGCTGGATCCGGCAAGGGGAAAGGATGAGGTCTGTGACCTCTTGCTACGGGAGGGCAAGGTGGCCGACTGCCAAAAGAAGATTGCGGAGAAGACGGAGAAGGTAGTGGATGCTGCGGGCTGCTATGTGATGCCCGGTCTCATCGATATGCATGTGCACTTAAGAGATCCGGGACAGACCTGGAAGGAGGATGTCATCAGCGGCGCTCGGGCTGCGGCCCGGGGCGGTTTCACATCCATTGTTGCCATGCCCAATACCAGGCCGGTGATCGACTCTGCGGATCGCGTGGATTATATCCACAATAAGGCAAGACTGGGAGCTCCCATTCATGTGCTGCAGGCCGGGGCCATCACCCGGGGACAGCAAGGGGAAGAACTGGCAGATATCCGGGGGATGGCGGCTCATGGCATTCCGGCCATCAGCGAGGATGGAAAGTCGGTGATGAATGCAAGGCTCTACCGTGAGGCTATGAAGCTGGCGGCAGACCTTAATATTCCCATATTGGCCCACTGTGAGGATGCCAATCTGGTCTCGGGAGGCTGCGTCAACGAGGATACGAATTCTCGCCGTCTGGGACTTCCGGGGATTACCAATACGGTGGAGGATGTGATTGTGGCCAGGGATTTGCTTTTGGCAGAGGAAACCGGCGCCCATCTTCATCTGTGCCACTGCTCCACGAAGGGCAGCTTTCATCTGCTGAAGGCAGCCAAGGCCAGGGGATTGGATGTATCCGGCGAGGTATGTCCCCACCATTTTACCCTGACCAGTGATGATATGGTTCCGGGAGATACCAACTATAAGATGAACCCGCCCCTGCGGCGCAGGGAAGACAGGCAAGCCCTGCTGGAGGGCTTGCGAACCGGTATCTTTGAGGTGATCAGCACCGATCATGCTCCCCACAGCCAGCAGGAAAAGTCCACCACCATGAAAAAGGCTCCCTTTGGCATCGTGGGTCTGGAAACGGCAGTAGCTCTTACCTTCACAGAGCTGGTGGAAACCGGCATTCTGACCCCCCTGCAGATGGCAGAGAAGATGAGCTACAATCCGGCACGGATCCTGCATTTAACAGGAAGAGGTTCCCTTGCCCCGGGCAGTCAGGCAGATGTGGTCATTCTGGATCCGGCCAGAGAATATGTCATCGACAGCAGCCAGTTTGTCTCCCGGGGGAGGAATACCCCCTTTCAGGGCCGAAGGGTGAAGGGGGCTGTGGTTGCTACTATCTGTGGCGGACAAATCGTATATCAGGACACCAGGCTTATGGCAGGAAGGGAAGAGATCAGATGATTAACAAATTGATTCATAAGATTCAGGCAACGAAGGCTCCCATTGTAGTGGGCTTGGATCCCATGCTTTCTTATGTACCGGAGCGGTTGAAGAAGCAGGCGTTTGAAGAGTTTGGGGAGACCCTGGAGGGAGCAGGGGAGGCCATCTGGCAGTTTAATAAGGAGATTGTAGATGCAATCTGGGAATTGATTCCTGCTGTGAAGCCCCAGATTGCCATGTATGAGCAGTTTGGAGTTCCGGGTCTGCGCGCTTATGAGAAAACGGTGGCCTATTGCCAGCAAAAGGATCTGGTGGTCATCGGTGATGTCAAGCGGGGAGATATCGGTTCCACCTCGGAGGCCTATGCGGTAGGGCATCTGGGCAGGGTTCAGGTGGGAAGCCGCCTGTGTCCGGCCTTTCATGAGGATTTTGCTACGGTGAATCCCTACCTGGGCAGCGACGGCATCCGCCCCTTCCTGAAGGTCTGCCAGGAGGAGAAGAAGGGGATTTTCATCCTGGTGAAGACCTCGAATCCCTCCAGTGGGGAATTTCAGGATCGTTTGATCGACGGACGTCCCCTCTATGAGCTGGTGGGGGAGAAGGTGGCTCAATGGGGTCAGGAGCTTATGGGAGAGTCCTACAGCTATGTGGGGGCAGTAGTGGGGGCAACGTATCCGGAGATGGGAAAAGCCTTGCGTAAGGTTATGCCCAAGGCTTATATCCTGGTACCCGGTTATGGAGCCCAGGGTGGTAAGGGCAAGGATCTGGTGCATTTCTTCAACGAAGATGGTCTGGGCGCCATTGTCAATTCCTCCCGGGGAATTATCGCAGCCTATCGGCAGGAACAGTATGCCTCCTTTGGAGAAGACCATTTTGCGGAGGCCGCCCGCCAGGCAGTATTGGATATGCAGGCAGATATTCATGGGGCATTGGAGGCGGCAAAATGAAGGCAAAGGAATGGTGCAGGGTAATCTCCCAGGAAGAGCTGGCCTTCGAAATCTACAGTCTCTGGCTGGAGACTCCTTCCATTGCGGAGGATGCCAATCCGGGCCAGTTTGTTTCCCTCTATTGCAAGGACGGCAGCCGGCTCCTGCCTCGCCCTATCAGTCTGTGTGAGATAGACAGAGACGGGAAAAGACTGCATCTTGTATACAGAATAGGGGGGAAGGGAACTCGGGAATTTGCCGGATTAAGGGAAGGAGATTCCATCTCCCTCCTGGGGCCTTTGGGCAAGGGCTTTCCTCTGGAGGAGGCAGCAGGGAAAAAAGTAATGCTGATAGGGGGAGGCATTGGCATTCCCCCCATGCTGGAGACAGCCAAACAGGTGACCGGAGATAAGGTAATGGTGCTGGGCTACCGGTCGGAGACCTTCCTGCTGGAGGACTTCCAGGCTCAGGGAAAGACTTATGTGGCAACGGAGGACGGAAGCTTGGGAACCAGGGGCAATGTGATGGATGTCATAGAGACCCAGGGACTGGAGGCAGATTTGATCTTTGCCTGTGGTCCGAAACCCATGCTGCGAGCCTTGAAGGCTTATACCCAGGAGCGGGGAATTCCCTGCTGGATCTCCCTGGAGGAGAGAATGGCCTGTGGCATAGGCGCCTGCCTGGCCTGTGTCTGCCAGACTCCCCAGGTGGATGCCCATTCCCAGGTACACAATAAGAGAATCTGCAAGGACGGTCCGGTTTTTGCTGCATCGGAGGTAGAGCTGTGATGGATATGAAGGTAAATCTTGCAGGCATCACCTTGAAGAATCCTGTCATGACGGCTTCCGGAACCTTTGGATCCGGGGCAGAGTACAGTGAATTGGTGGACTTAAATCAGCTGGGGGCGGTGGTTACCAAGGGAGTGGCCCACCAGCCCTGGACCGGCAATCCGACGCCAAGAATTGCTGAGGTCTACGGAGGGATGCT
Organism: Lachnospiraceae bacterium; assembly: GCA_963661545.1. Taxonomy (GTDB): domain Bacteria; phylum Bacillota; class Clostridia; order Lachnospirales; family Lachnospiraceae; genus Scatomonas. The sequence continues at coordinate 10,213 of CAVLCU010000036.1, forward strand.
CAATGCCATCGGTCTGCAGAATCCGGGAATTGAGGTCTTTTGCCAAAGGGATATCCCCTATTTGCGGCAATTTGACACGAAGATTGTGGTAAATGTCTGCGGACATAGTCCGGAGGAATATTTTGCCGTGGTGGAACGGCTGGCACAAGAAGCGGTGGATCTGCTGGAAATCAACATCTCTTGTCCCAATGTCAATGCCGGCTTTTTGGCTTTTGGCCAGGATCCCAGGCATGTGGAGCAGCTGACGGCTCAGATCAAGAAGCGGGCCCGGCAGCCAATTATTATAAAGCTGACCCCCAATGTGACGGACATTTCTGAGATTGCCAAGGCAACTGAGGCGGGGGGAGCGGATGCCATTTCCCTCATCAATACCCTGACAGGGATGAAGATTGATGTGGCCAGGAGAAGCTTTGCCCTGGCCAATAAGACCGGGGGCATGTCGGGACCGGCCATCAAGCCCATTGCGGTCCGTATGGTCTATCAGGCAGCACAGGCGGTTGGCATTCCCATTATCGGAATGGGAGGCATATCCAGTGCAGAGGATGCCCTGGAATTTATTCTGGCAGGTGCCACAGCGGTAGCCGTAGGAACAGCGAATTTCTTCAACCCCTATGTCAGCCTGGAGATCATCCGGGGAATAGAGGAATATATGGAAGACCAGGGTCTGGAGAAGATTAGGGATCTGGTGGGAGCAGTTCGTTGAGGAAAAAGGTATAGATGATACAGGTAATGCGTCAGAAAAGAGGACAATATGGAGCAGTATAAGCAGGAATTTATTGAATTTATGGTGGCAAGCGATGTCTTGAAATTCGGAGAATTCACCTTGAAGAGCGGCAGAAAATCGCCTTTTTTCATGAATGCGGGGGCTTATGTGACAGGAAGCCAGCTGAGAAAGCTGGGAGAGTATTATGCCAAAGCCATTCATGATACCTACGGACTGGATTTTGATATCCTGTTTGGTCCCTCCTACAAGGGAATTCCTTTGGCGGTTGCCACATCCATGGCCATCAGCGACCTCTATGGCGTAGATGTGCGGTATTGCTCCAACCGCAAGGAGGTGAAGGATCATGGAGATGCCGGAATCCTTCTGGGAAGTAATCTCAAGGATGGGGATCGGGTTGTGATCATAGAGGATGTGACCACCTCCGGCAAGTCCATAGAGGAAACCTTCCCCATACTGAAGGCCCAGGCCCAGGTTAAGATCAAGGGATTGATGGTATCTCTGAACCGGATGGAGAAGGGGCAGGGGCAGGAAAGCGCTCTGAAGGAGATCCAGAGTCGTTATGGCTTCCCCACCGGTGCTATTGTGACCATGGCTGAGGTGACAGAATATCTCACCAATCGTCCCTGCGGCGGCCGTATCGTCATCGACGACACCCTCAAGAAGGCCATCGATGCATATTATCAGCAATACGGCGCAGTTGATTCCCTATGAGAAGAGAAAAAAGCAGATGGATGCAGGCAGCAGGCTGGATTCTCTTCTTTGTGTATCTGGCTCTTCTTGTCTATCTGCTTTTCTTTTCTGAGACCTATGGCCGCCGGGTGTCTCCGGACCGGGTCTATCGTTATAATCTGCAGCCCTTTCAGGAAATTCGCCGATTTATCCTCTATTGGAGACAGCTGGGCTTTGGTGCAGCCCTTACCAATTTGGGAGGCAATATAGTAGGCTTCCTGCCCTTTGGCTTCTTCCTCCCTGCCCTGTGTGTCAGATTGCAGCGGCTTGTGCCGGTGCTTGCCTTGGGCTTTTCCCTAAGCCTGGCGGTGGAGCTGATCCAGCTGGTGACCAGGGTGGGCATCTTCGATGTGGATGATCTGATACTCAATACCCTGGGCGTCTTATTGGGCTACTGGGCTTTTGTCATCTGGAGACGGATGAGGAAGGGGAGAGACCATGGCAAAAAAGTATAAATATTCCTTTACGCAGAAAAACGAATCCAAAGAGGGGCTGGAGGCCTTGCTCTTTGCCGCCATCTCTTTTGCGGTCTTTCTTATCCTGATTATCCTGTCCTTCGCCTTCTCGGGGGAGGGAAGCAGGGTGCTGGGAGCCCTGGGTCTGGCGGCCATGCTGCTGGCACTCTATGGCTGCTGCCTGGGCTTAAAAGGCCTGGCCGGGCGGGGCAGGAGAAAACGATATGCAGCCTCCGGCACCATCTGTGCCGGAGTAGTAGCCATTCTATGGCTGGCGGTATTTCTGGTAGGAGTGAAATAAAGATGGAACGAGAACGTTTTGAGAAGCAAAAGAATTTTATCCTGGAGATTGACAAGGAGAAGAATATTTTCCGCCAAACCCACCTAAGCGGCGGCGGCCGCCGGGAAAATGATGCGGAGCACGCCTGGCATATGGCTATTATGGTCTATTTGCTTCGGGAATATGCCAATGAATCCATTGACCTGGCCCGAACCATGATGATGGTGTTGACTCATGACCTGGTAGAGATTGATGCGGGGGATACCTATGCTTACGATCCGGCCGGGAAAGCTACGGAGCGGGAGAGAGAGGAGAGGGCAGCGGATCGGATCTTCGGGCTGCTGCCGGAGGATCAGGGCAGGGCTCTGCGAGGGATCTGGGAGGAATTTGAGGCCTATGAAACGCCGGAGGCTCGCTTCGCCCATACCATGGACAATTTTCAGCCCCTGCTCCTGAACCATTCCAACGGAGGGGGAGACTGGATTGCCCATGGAATCAAGCGATCCCAGGTGAATCAAAGGAATGAGAAAACAGGCAGCGGCTCCGCAGCCATCTGGGACTATATGAAGGAGATATTGGATGCCAATGTGAAAAAGGGCAGCCTGAAGGAGGGATGACAGGTCCTGACTGGAGGAAGACTCTGTTCCGGGGCAGATGACGTGGGTGTGGAGGATAAGAAGAAAGATGAAGTTACAATTTGAAGATTGGGAGCGCTATGAGCTGGCTTTGGAGCGGATCCGTCAGATTCCGGGGGAAGAGGCCGTCCCCTTTGCCTTTCGAGATTATTTCCGCCGGGAGGCTCTCTTTCTGTTAGATATGGAAGCGCTAAGAGACAGGCTGGAAAAGGGAGCCTATCGGCAGGCCTCCCTGCAGGAGCTGCGGGATCTCAACAGGCAAATCTATGGGGATCTGCTGGGAGACCATTATGAAGTCTCCTATGGCAATCCTGCCTATGCCGCGGAGCGATTCGGCCGGAATTATGGAAGGCTCTTGAGCTTTCTCTATGCAGAGCTGCGAGGCAGCATCGTCTATGCCTATGAGAACCGGCGCTGGGATATGCTGACCGCTATGGAGCTTTTCCTGGAGTGCTATGGTATGTTCCAGGGGGAGGAGCTTCCCACCGCAGAGGCCTTGCAGGAGACCCTCTATTGGTATGTCAGTGATTACACCCCCCGAATGGTGGCTGACCGGGTCAGAGAACAGGTGGATCCGGCCTGTGACTTTGCAAGCCATCTGATACAGACAGCGGATCTGACGGATCTGCGCTATCTGTATCGCTATGGAGAATATGTGACGGAGGGGGAGGAGAAGATGGCCTCCTTCCTGAATTCTCTTCCCGTGGAAGAGATTGAGGCCATGGCTCGTACCTATACGGAGGGATATCGGATGGGTTTTATCGCAGGCAGAAAAGACCTGACCAAGAAGAAAACCGTCAATATCCGTTATCGCCTGGGCTTCGAGAGAATCCTGCGCCAGGCCATCCTTTTCTTTGGGGAGATGGGGCTGAAGCCGGTGATATACCGGTCTGCCAGCCACTCCATCAGCAAGCGTCAGCATCTGCGCATAGGCTATTACGGTGCCATTCCCAACCAGCAATATGAGTACGATCATAAGAACGATGCCGCCATCTATCTGGATGAAAAATTGCTGTCCCGAAAGCTGCAGTCCCTGCAGCAGGCCTACGAAGAATGCAGGGAGCTGGCGGGAGTTCACGCAGGACCGGCCTGCATGGAGGTCTTTGGTGAGATTCCCTTCCAGCCGGTCAACAAGAAGGAGGCCTGTCAGATGACCCAGCTGCAGCAAGGCTTGCAGGTGAGATACGACAGCGAGGCCGGGCAGATCACCAACCGCTATATCAAGGGAGAGGAAAGGAGCTTTACCATCATTGCCTATCCGGTGCCGGAGATTGGCAGGGATTTTGAAGCGATTTTTCGGGAGACGGTCCAGATCAATACCCTGGATTATAAGAAATATCAGACCATTCAGCAAAGCCTCATTGATGCCCTGGATCAGGGAATCAAGGTCCGGATCCTGGGGAGGAGGGGGAATCGAACCGATCTGACGGTTCAGCTGCATCCCCTGGAAGACCCCAAAACCCAGACGAATTTCGAGAATTGCCTGGCGGATGTCAATATTCCGGTGGGAGAGGTCTTTACCTCGCCCCAGCTTGCGGGAACCGAGGGTCTTCTCCAGGTATCCCAGGTTTATCTGGGGGAATTTTGCTACAAGAATCTGGAGATCCGGGTAAAGGATGGCATGGTCATCGACTACCGATGTTCGAATTTTGAGGAGGAAGGGGAGAACAAACGCTATGTAGAGGAAAATATTCTCTTCCACCATCCCAGCCTTCCTATGGGAGAATTTGCCATCGGAACCAATACCAGGGCTTATCGCATGGCCCGGCGCTATCAGATTGCTGACAAGCTGCCTATTCTGATTGCGGAGAAGATGGGCCCTCACTTCGCCTTTGGGGACACCTGCTATAGCTGGCAGGAGGATACAGCGGTCTACAATCCGGACGGAAAAGAAATCATAGCCCGGGACAATGAAAGATCTCTCCTGCGCAAGACGGATGTCAGCCAGGCTTATTTCGGCTGTCATACGGATATTACCCTACCTTACGATGAGCTGGGCAGCATTCGGGTGATCCGGGGGGATGGGACGGAGATTCCTCTGGTGGAAGAGGGCCGTTTTGTCCTGGCGGGCACAGAGGAATTGAACGAGGCCTTTGAAGATCCCTCCCAGGCTTAGGAATGCCCCGACAGGAAGAAAAGCCGGTTGACAAGTTTTTATTTGGTTAGTACAATAATCTATAAGAATTATTTAAGTGACACGCCATAGTTATTAGTATTTCTAATCAATATCAAAAAGGAGACAAAAAGATGGCAAAAGTTGGGATTGTTATGGGCAGTGACTCGGATATGCCGGTTATGGCAAAGGCAGCGGACATGCTGGAGAAGTTTGGCATCGAGTATGAGATGACCATTATTTCTGCCCACAGGGAGCCGGAGGTGTTTTTTGAATATGCGAAAACAGCGGAGGCCAAGGGCTTCAAGGTCATCATAGCAGGCGCAGGCATGGCAGCCCATTTACCTGGTATGTGCGCAGCTATTTTTCCCATGCCTGTGATTGGAATTCCCATGCATACCACCTCTTTGGGGGGAAGGGATTCTCTCTACTCCATCGTACAGATGCCCTCCGGCATACCGGTGGCCACGGTGGCGATCAATGGCGGTGCCAATGCAGCAATCCTGGCAGCCAAGATTCTGGCCACCTCAGACCCCCAGCTGCTGGATAAGGTCAAGGCTTATGCCGCAGAATTGAAAGCCCAGGTGGAGGCCAAGGATGCGCGGCTTCAGGAAGTGGGATATAAGAACTACTAATTGCGAAGCAGCTGGCTTTCCTACCTGGTGGTGGCGGCGTCAGCCGCCATGGACGTTTACATAGAGAGCGGAGGGTATTATGGATTACAAGAATGCAGGTGTTGATATCGAAGCCGGATATAAGTCCGTGGAGTTGATGAAGGAGCATATCAAGAAAACGGTAAGGCCGGAGATGCTGGGAGGGATCGGCGGATTTTCCGGCGCTTTTTCCCTGGGAGGCTTCAAGAACATGGAGAATCCCACCCTGGTATCCGGAACGGATGGTGTGGGAACCAAGCTGAAGCTGGCTTTTCTCATGGACAAGCATGATACGGTGGGGATTGACTGCGTGGCTATGTGTGTCAATGACATCGCCTGTGCCGGCGGAGAGCCCCTCTTCTTCCTGGATTATATCGCCTGCGGCAAGAATGTGCCGGAGAAGATTGCCCAGATCGTGAAAGGGGTTGCAGAGGGCTGTTGTCAGGCCGGTGCTGCCCTGATTGGCGGTGAGACGGCGGAGATGCCTGACTTCTATCCCCAGGAGGAGTATGATTTGGCAGGCTTTGCCGTGGGAATTGTGGATGAGAAGGACCTGATTACCGGTGCTTCCTTAAGCGGAGGGGATGTTCTCATCGGCATGGCTTCCTCCGGGGTTCACAGCAATGGTTTTTCTCTGGTGCGTAAGGTATTTGATATGACCCGGGAGTCTCTGGATACCTATTATGAAGAGCTGGGAACCACCCTAGGAGATGCCCTGCTGACCCCTACCAAGATCTATGTGAAGGCTCTGAAAAGGCTCAAGGAGGCTGGTGTGACGGTTAAGGCCTGCAGTCATATTACCGGCGGAGGCTTCTATGAAAATGTACCCCGGATGCTGCCGGAGGGGAGGATGGCCCTGATTACCAAAGACAGCTATCCTCTTCCTCCTATCTTCCCCATGCTGGCACAGAAGGGTCAAATTGAGGAGCAGATGATGTATAATACCTATAATATGGGGATCGGAATGGTCTTGGCCGTGAATCCGGAGGATGTGGATACGGCTATGAGGGCGATTCGGGCAGCGGGAGAGTCTCCTTATGTGATTGGACATATTGAATCGGGCAAAAAGGGCGTAGAACTGGTATAATCAGGGAGGCGTGATATGTTAAAAGTGGTAGTCTTGGTGTCGGGAGGCGGCACCAATCTTCAGGCAATTTTGGATGCCCTGGATGAGGGACGAATAACGAAGGCCCAGATTGTGGGAGTCATCAGCAATAATCCCGGAGCCTATGCCCTGGAGAGGGCCAAGGCCAGGGGGATCGAGGCCATTTGCTTATCTCCTAAGGAGTATGAGAGCCGCTCTGCCTTCCATGAGGCTTTGCTGGCCCGCATCCAATCCCTCCAAGCGGATTTGATCGTATTGGCAGGCTTTCTGGTGGTCATTCCTCAGATCCTGGTTCAGGCCTATCCCAACCGAATCATTAATATCCATCCCTCCCTGATACCTGCCTTTTGCGGAACAGGCTATTATGGGCTGAGGGTGCACGAGGCTGCCCTGGAACGAGGGGTTCGTATCACGGGAGCCACTGTACATTTTGTGGACGCGGGTACGGACACCGGTCCCATTATCCTGCAAAAAGCGGTGGAGATTCAAGAAGGGGATACAGCAAAGCTTTTGCAGCGCAGGGTCATGGAGCAGGCAGAGTGGGTGATCCTGCCCCAGGCTATCGACCTGATCGCCCAGGGGCGGGTGTCTGTGAAGGACGGCCACGTGCATATCCGGCCATAAGGATCCCCTGAGGTCCTTGATGCAGGGGCCGTACACAGGCAGGAAGGTCGTTGATGCAGCAAGCAAGAGCTAGGAAGGATGAGAGACAGATGGATATTTTGATAGTCGGAAGCGGCGGAAGAGAACATGCCATTGCATGGAAGGTCGCTCAGAGCCCCAGGGCAGGCAAGATCTATTGTGCCCCAGGCAATGCGGGTATTGCCAAGATCGCAGAATGTGTCAATATTGGCGCCATGGAGTTTGACAAACTGGTGGCCTTTGCCAAGGAGAAAAAGATTGATCTCACCATCGTGGGCATGGATGATCCCCTGGTGGGGGGGATTGTGGATGCCTTCGAGGCAGAGGGTCTGCGGGTCTTCGGCCCCCGCAAAAATGCGGCTATTCTGGAGGGATCCAAGGCATTTTCCAAGGATTTGATGAAGAAATATCAGATTCCTACGGCAGCCTATGAGACCTTCGATGACCCCCAGGCGGCATTGGATTATCTGCAAAATGCCAAATTTCCCATCGTCCTCAAGGCCGACGGTCTGGCTCTGGGCAAGGGGGTTTTGATCTGCAATAGTCTGGAGGAGGCCCAGGATGGGGTGCGGGAGATTATGCAGGACAAGAAGTTCGGCAGTGCAGGCAACCAGATGGTAATCGAAGAATTCATGACCGGGCGGGAGGTGTCCGTTCTCTCCTTTGTGGATGGGAAAACCATCAAAACCATGGCCTCAGCCCAGGACCACAAGAGGGCTAAGGACGGGGATCAGGGCCTCAATACCGGGGGAATGGGTAATTTCTCTCCGACTCCCTTCTATACGGAGGAGGTGGATGCCTTCTGCAGAAAATATATCTTCCAGCCTACGGTAGATGCCATGGCGGCAGAGGGCAGACCATTCAAGGGGGTGATCTTCTTCGGACTTATGCTGACCCCGGAGGGGCCCAAGGTGCTGGAATACAATGCCCGCTTTGGAGATCCAGAGGCTCAGGTGGTTCTGCCCCGCATGAAAAATGACATGATTGAGGTGGTAGAGGCCTGCGTGGACGGTACCTTGGATCAGATAGAATTGGAATTCACGGAGGAGGCGGCAGTCTGCGTGGTCCTGGCCAGCGACGGATACCCGGTGGCCTATGAAAAGGGCTTCCCCATCCGGGGCTTGGACAAGTTTGAGGATCGCAAGGACGCCTTTGTCTTCCATGCCGGGACCAAATTCAATGCAGAGGGGCAGGTTGTCACCAATGGGGGACGGGTTCTGGGAGTAACCGCCCTGGGAGCAGATCTGAAGCAGGCCCGCGCCAAGGCCTACCAGGCGGTAGAGCTGGTGGATTTCGATAACAAATACTACCGCCATGATATCGGAAAAGCCATTGATGAGGCCTAAAAAAATTAAATTTAGGTATTGACAAGTTCAGACATATAATTGTATAATAGCAAAGCGGGTTGCGCAAAGCGACCCGCACAATGGGGTCTTAGCTCAGCTGGGAGAGCATCTGCCTTACAAGCAGAGGGTCACAGG
>CAVLCU010000037.1:0-18865 GCA_963661545.1 Lachnospiraceae bacterium
GGGTGGACCCGCAAGCCCTGTTGATATTGGTTCCATCCGGCTCATTATGAATCACATAGGTCTTGGCACCCACAGCATCAAAGACACTTTTGGCGATGGAGGAGGCACTGCCGTTGGCGCAATCCAGCCCCACCTTCACATTCTTAAAGGACCGGATGGGAATGGAAATCAGATGTCCCACATAGCGGTTCCGGCCGGCAGAATAATCCACCGTCCGCCCAATCTTGTCCCCTACAGCCAGGGGCACCTCTGCCACCTGCCTGTCGATATAGGCCTCGATCTGACCCTCCAGACCGGCATCCAGCTTCTGACCCTGGCCATTGAGGATCTTGATCCCGTTGTCATAGAAGGGGTTGTGACTGGCGGAAATCATAATTCCGCAGTCAAAATCCTCCGTCCGCACCACATAGGATACGCTGGGGGTGGTGGTCACATGAAGGAGATAAGCATCCGCACCGGAGGCTGTCAAGCCTGCTGCCAGCGCATATTCAAACATATAGCTGGATCGCCGGGTGTCCTTGCCGATGACAACCCTGGCCTTATGATCCTGGCCAAAATACCAGCCCAGATATCTGCCTACCTGGAAGGCATGATCCGCCGTCAGATTGACATTGGCCTCCCCTCGAAAACCGTCTGTTCCGAAATACTTGCCCATCTTCCTGCCCCCTTTTAATCGTAGAGATTCTGCCCGTATACGCCCCTGGCGATCAAGTCCTGAAAGGCTGCGACCACTGCTGCCTTATCCTCTTGATAGGTTACCCCAAACCATCTCTCCTGGGTCTCCAGCACCTTCACCTGAACCCGGCCCTGGTGGAGCAGCTCGTCAATGTAGATGGGCAGGAGAAATTCCTTCTTAAGATCCTGGGGATGCATAGCCGTCAGGAATTCTGCAAAGCCCTCCTGGAGCCATTGGATAAATTCCGGCTGCAGTCCCCACATATTCATGGAGACCCGGGAATCCGCATCCAGCGGTGTCAATCCCTTCTCGTCCTTGACTGCTGCCCCTGTCTCCGTTTGAATGATATTGGAGGTCTCATGGATGCCGATCAGATTCTTCTGATCGTCCATGACACAGACCCCTCGGGTGACACCCCCGTTCTCACTTAAGGTACTGCCCAGACGAAAGCCTGCCATACAGATGGGCTGAACTCCTTCTTTGGTGGGATGGTCCTGGATCAGGTAGTCATGAAGCTTGACAAAGGGGTCTTTGCCATAATAATCATCGGCATTGATGACCGCAAAAGGTTCCTGAACCAGTCCCCGGCAGCTCAAGACCGCCTGACCGGTGCCCCAGGGCTTGGTTCTCCCCTCGGGTTTGGCAAATCCGGCCGGCAGATCATCCAGCTCCTGGAAGGCATATACCACCTCTGTCCTGCCCTCCAGCCTTTTCCCGATAATTTCTCTGAAATCCTGCTCCAAATCCTTACGGATGATACATACAATCTTGTCAAAACCTGCTTCCAGGGCATCATGGACCGAATAATCCATGATGATCTCTCCGCTGGGGCCAACCGGCTCCAGCTGCTTGATTCCCTTGCCAAAACGGCTGCCGATTCCTGCCGCCATCACCACCAATGCTGTCTTCTTCATGACAAAACATCCTCCTTCTGTCAGGCTCCCTCCTGGAGATTGGCCAGCTTGGCCGCCTGGTCAGCTGCAATCAGGCTGTCAAGAACCTCATCCAGATCCCCATTCATAATACTGTCAATCTTATGCAAAGTTAACTTAATCCTATGATCCGTTACTCTTCCCTGGGGAAAATTATAGGTTCGGATCTTCTCGGACCGATCTCCGGTCCCCACCTGGCTCCTGCGCTCCCTGGCCTCAGCGTCATGCTGCTTCTCCAGTTCCAGCTCATAGAGACGGGAACGCAAGACCTTCAAGGCCTTGTCCTTGTTCTTCAGCTGAGACTTCTCATCCTGGCAGGAGATCACAATGCCGGTGGGAATATGGGTCAGGCGCACGGCCGAATCCGTCGTATTGACACACTGGCCGCCGTTGCCGGATGCCCGAAATACATCGAATTTACAATCATTCAGATCCAGATGGAAATCAATCTCCTCCGCCTCCGGCATAATCGCCACGGTAATGGTGGAGGTATGAATCCGGCCGCCGCTCTCCGTCTCCGGCACCCGCTGCACCCGATGCACACCGCTTTCATACTTCAGGCGGGAATAGGCTCCATAGCCGGTCAGCAGAAAGGTAACCTCCTTGAAGCCTCCCAGGCCATTCTCATTCAAACTCAGCAATTCCGTCTTCCAGCCCCTGGACTCCGCATAGCGGTTGTACATCCGATAAATCTCGGCGGCAAATAAGGCTGCCTCGTCTCCGCCGGCTCCCGCTCGGATCTCTACGATGACATTCTTCTTGTCATTGGGATCCTGGGGAAGCAGGAGGATCTTGAGCTGATGTTCCAGCTCTTCCAGCTTCTTACGAGCCTGGGCCAGCTCCTCCTTCAGAAGCTCCCGCATCTCCTCGTCCTTCTCCCCTTCCAGCATCTCCAGACTGTCCTTGATGGTCTGCTGATTCTTCTTATATTCCCGGTAGGTATCAGCCACCGGCTGCAGCTCTGCCTGCTCCTTCACCAGCTTCTGGAAGTCTGCCGGATGATCGGTCACCCCCGGTTCGCCAAGCTGCCGCAAAATCTCCTCCAGCCGGATCAGAATATCCTCCAGCTTATCAAACATAATCAACCCTCCTAATTCCGGTGTGGAAAAGGCCGGCAAAGAGCCTGCCAAAAGCCCCGGATGCTTACTGGTCTGGTCTCCTGCCCAGTGCCACCCGATCCAGTCCTGCCAGATCCGCCACAATGGAAATCTCCTGGTATCCGGCTTCCCCAAGCAGCTTCTTTAGAGCCTCTCCCTGGTCATAGCCAATCTCCAGGCAGAGCCAGCCCTTTGGATAGAGATAAGCTCCGGCCTCCTTCACGATCCTCCGATAGAAATATAAGCCGTCCTCATGTCCATCCAAGGCCAAAATCGGCTCCTGGCGGCAGACCTCCGGTTCCAGCTGTGGAATCACAGCCGATGGAATGTAGGGAGGATTGGATACGATCATGTGAAACCTGCCTCCGATCTGCTCAAACAGATCACTTTGGATCCAACTGGTTCTGACACCCAATCGTTTCCGGTTCATCTCTGCCACTGCCAGAGCCTCCCGGGAAATATCCGCACCTACCCCTGACACGGAGGCTTCCTTAAGGATAGACAGCAGAATACAGCCGCTTCCTGTACACAAGTCCAGCAGATGCATACCGGGAATCAGCCGTTTCAAGGCTTCCTCCACCAGAACCTCCGTATCCTGGCGGGGAATCAATACATGAGAATTCACCCGGAAGGAATAGCCATAGAACCAGGCCTCCCCCGTCAGATACTGCACCGGAATATGCCTGGACCGTTCTTCCAGAAGTCTCTGATATTCCTGTGCCTCCCCCTCCTCCATAGGATCATGCATATGCATATAATAGAAGCTGCGGCTAATGTTGGCCACATACTCCATCAGCAGCCAGGCATCCGTCCCGGCATCCCTGATGCCTGCTTCCTGCAGGCGGCCGATTCCCGTCTCCAGCCAATCCTTGAAGGACCTGGGTGGTTCCAATCTCCCAGACATATGCCCCGCATCCCGCCTTTCCTCAGATAGGATCCTCACAATTGCTTCTTCCTCAGGCAGGAGGATCACAAGCCTCAGCCTTGGGATCCGCAAGGCCACTGTAACCAAAATTTTCCTTCAGAAACCCTCTCCAGTCAAAAACCGCTTCCACCGCTGCAATAGCCACTTCCGCCTGGCTGGCATCCGGTTCCCGAGTGGTCAGCTTCTGCAAAGCCATCCCCGGCTTACTGAGCAGATTCACCAGGGGATTCTCAGACCGACCTGCCAGTCGAATGATCTCATAAGAAAGGCCTGCAATCAGCGGCACCAAAAGTAATCGGATGACAATCCGCCAGACATGGGATTCCACCCTTACAAACATAAGCAGAACCGCACTGACGATGATGACGAAGAAGAGGAAGCTGGTTCCGCATCTCTTATGGAGTCTGGAGCTCTTCATGACGTTCTCCACATTCAATTCCATGCCATGCTCGATACAGTTAATACACTTGTGCTCCGCCCCGTGATACATGAAGGTTCTCTGAATATCCTTCATGCGGGATACCACCAGCAGATAAGCCAGGAAAATAAAGACCCTCACCAGGGATTCCAGCAGGGAAAGCAGCCAGTCTGCCTCCACGATCCGCCGCAATTGCTCCGTCAGAAAATAGGGAAGCATCATGAAAACAGCCACCGCAATCAGGATAGAGAATACCAGGGTTCCGGCCAGGAGAGCCTTCTCCCCCGCCTTTTTCTCCTCCTCCGTCCTCTTGGGCTTCTCTGCCCCCTTCTCGTCTTGCTTTCCTTCCTCCTCCTCTTCCTCAAAGAAGGAAGCGGAATACATGAGGCACTGGATTCCGATGACCAGGGAATCCACAAAGCTCACAACTCCCCTGACAATAGGAATCTTCTTCAGAGCCGGAGAGCTGCAGATGCTCTTGCAGGGCTCCACCTTCACCACTATCTCCTGATCAGGCTTTCTCACAGCAATGGAATATTGATCCTGATTGCGCATCATGATGCCTTCCATCACGGCCTGACCGCCTATATTGGATGTCTTCATATGCCTACCTCTATAGAAAAACAGGTTGAGATTCTGCAACCTCAACCCATTGTTCTTACCTACATACTTTTGTCTCGCCAGGTCGGTCAGCCAAAAGCCCCTCAACCTGATCTTCTTATAAACCGTACTTCTTATTGAACTTCTCGATACGTCCCCGGGCAGCAGCTGTCTTCTGCTGGCCTGTATAAAACGGATGACACTTGGCACATACCTCCACGTGGATGTCTGCCTTAGTGGAACCGGTCTTAAATGTGTTGCCGCAGTTACAGGTAACCGTTGCCTCGTGATACTCCGGATGGATTCCCTCTTTCACTGTCTTCACCTCTTCCATATTCATTTCATCTTGCTATATGAAACCATAGTCCGACTTGTTTGTTGGCCATATGTTTTCTCAAATACCCAACAGCCTGACAATTATATCATATGCGGCATTCAAATGCAAGGCCGTTAAATAATTTTTTGCTTACGTACAGTCTGTACCAATTCCGCGTTATTCTTGCTGCGGGCGAACATATTCAGGATATTTTCCGCCGCCTCCTCGGATTTCATGCCATTCAGCGCCCGTCTCATATGATTGACAGCCTCCAGCTCCTCCGGGGACAGAAGCAGATCCTCTCTTCTGGTGCCGGATTTGACAATATCAATGGCCGGAAAGACTCTTCTCTCCTGGAGCTTCCGATCCAATACCAGCTCCATGTTGCCGGTGCCCTTGAACTCCTCATAAACCACATCATCCATCTTACTTCCGGTATCTACCAGAGCTGTAGCCAGAACCGTCAGGCTGCCGCCCTCCCGCATATTTCTGGCAGCTCCAAAGAAGCGCTTGGGCATATGCAGGGCCGTGGGATCCAGACCACCGGACAAGGTTCTGCCGCTGGGGGGAACTACCTGATTGTAGGCTCTTGCCAGGCGGGTGATGCTATCGATAAAAATTACCACATCCCGCTTGTTCTCCACCAGACGCTTGGCTCTCTCTATCACCATCTCAGAGACCCTTTTATGGTGCTCCGGCAGCTCATCAAAGGTGGAATAGATCACCTCCACATTGGGACCCTGCACGGTTTCCTTAATATCTGTCACTTCCTCCGGCCTCTCATCGATCAGAAGGATCATCAGGTGCATCTCCGGATTGTTGCGGAGGATAGACTTGGCAGCGTCCTTCAGCAGGGTAGTTTTCCCAGCCTTGGGAGGAGATACGATCATCCCTCTTTGGCCCTTGCCAATGGGGCTGATGAGATCCACAATCCGCATGGCCAGGCTGCCGCCGGGGCGTTCCAGATAGATCCGCTCATTGGGGAAAATAGGGGTCATATCCTCGAAATTACAGCGTCTGGCACTCTCATTGGGGCTCATGCCATTGATATTTTTCACATATAAGAGGGCAGAAAACTTCTCATTCTGGGACTTGACCCGGGTATTGCCGCAGAGCACATCTCCTGTCTTCAGGCCAAAACGGCGGATCTGGGAGGGGGACACATAGACATCATTCTCACCCGGCAGGAAATTGTCAGAACGGATAAAACCATAGCCATCCGTCAAAACCTCCAGGATTCCGCTGACCTCCTGACCACTGTCCAAGGCCTGGAATTCCGACTTGTTGGGGATATCGCTATCCCCTGCCTGGCGGCCTCTTCCGGTATACTCGCCCTCCCCTGCCTGGCGGCTTCTTCCGCTATGCTCTCCCTCTCCGGTCTGGCGGCTTCTCCCGCTATTCTCCCCCTCAGAATTCTCCTTCCTTCTCTCCGGGTGGGAGTAAGTCCTGGGTCTGGTCTCCGAATCCGGCCGGGGCTGTCTTCCCTCCCTTGTCTCTTCCACAGGGGAAGATGTCGCCGATGCCTTCTCGCTTTCTTCCTTCTCGTCTTCCTCCAGCATCCGCTCCACCAGCTGCTCCTTGCGCAGAGCAGAGATGCCCCGTAATCCTCTGGCTTTTGCCACCTGACGCAATTCACTCAAAGGCAAAGACTCATACTTTTCTCTCATCATATTCACTTTCCTCATATTTATCTATTCTATCTCTCGTAAATGGGATTTTAAAAACGAGTGACGATCGTCACCGGAGGGAAAATCAACCCTTTTGAAATGTAAGGGCGCCCCGCAAAATGGTTACTGTTCCACCATGCGGGGCACCTGTCTGATGATTTCTCTTCTACAGATAGCGGTACAAGTCCTGTGCCTCTTCCTTCCTGACTGTCTCCTGCACATTCAGCACCTGAACCTTCACAGACTTGTTACCAAAGAGTATCTCCAATACATCGCCGGTTTTCACCTGGACAGACGCCTTAGCCGGCTTGTCATTTACCAAAACCCTTCCCGCATCACAGGCCTCGTTGGCTACACTGCGACGCTTGATGAGTCTGGATACTTTCAAGAATTTGTCAAGACGCATATCTTAATTCAGCTGATCTTTCAAAGCCTTGCCTGCCTTAAATCTCGGGGTCTTGGAAGCCTTAATCTGCATGGACTCACCGGTCTGGGGATTCCGTCCCTCCCTTGCAGCTCTCTCAGATACTTCAAAGGTACCAAAGCCCACCAGCTGAACCTTGCCGCCCTTCTTCAGCTCCTCTGCCACCACATCTGCAAAGGCCTTCAAGGTTGCTTCTGTATCCTTCTTAGACAACTGGGTCTGCTCCGCAATAGCTGCTATTAATTCTGTTCTGTTCATGAGTAAACTGTCCTCCTGTACCTTCATTCTTCCTTGGTTCCTTAAGCTAAAAGGATCGCACAACCCGCATATCTGCATGTTGGTGAACGCATACACTTATAACTCTACACATATTTATATACTTAGGGCTTCCTTTTGTCAAGGTCTTTCACGGCCGACTCCTGACTTTTATTCCGGTATCTCATAGGTTCTTAAAAGCCTCTCTAAAGCCTCTGTAAGAGCCTCCTCACAGTTGATATCCTGCAGACGGAAGAGATTGACCAGCTGGAGCAGGGTCTCTCCCGCGGCAGCTTTTTTCTTCTCCGGATCCCCTTCCTGCAGGGTCTGGCGCAGAGCCTCTCCAATCTCAGCCTGACTGTCTGCTGCATTCTGGAAGGCTCCGTAATAGCGTTCCAGCTTCTTCAATACCTTTGCGGTTCGGAGCAAGGCCGGGAGGCAGTGGGGTACAGCGGCAATCTCCTCCTCAGGAGTGGGATTGCCCTTCTCCTTCTCCTTGAGCCTGTCCCAATTCTGCAGGACCTGTTGGGAGGTATCCGCCTTGGTTTTCCCAAACACGTGGGGATGGCGATAAATCATCTTGCGGCTGATGCCATCCACCACATCCTCCAGGCTAAAGAGACCCTCCTCTTTGGCGATCTCACTGTGGAGAAATACCTGCATCAGCACATCTCCCAGTTCCTCGCACAGAGCTTGTCCCTTGCCTGTCTCCTCCAGGGTACGAATCGCATCCACCACCTCATAGGCTTCCTCAATCATACAAGTCTTTAGGCTAGCGTGGGTCTGTTCCCGGTCCCAGGGACAGCCCCCCACAGACCGAAGCTTATGAATAATCCCTTCTAAATCTTCCCAATAAAATCGTTCGTCATCCATGACATCACATCATTTCCCGAATCATATCCATAAGACTCTGACTCATAGCGGCGGATTGGGCATCTGCATCTGCCTGGGAGCTTCCCTTGACTCCCAGATAGAACTTAATCTTGGGTTCTGTACCGGAGGGGCGCACACAAAGCCATGCATCCTCTTCCAGGTCAAAATATAAGACGTTAGAGGATGGCAAGCCGGTGGTTCCCGTCTGACCGGTCAGGAGATCCACCTTCTTGTCTTCCTTATAATCGCGGAAGCCAACCACTTTATAGGAGGCGATCTCTTTGGGGGGATTCTTACGAAGGGTATCCATAATCTCCTGGATCTTCTCCAGGCCTTCGATTCCCTTCAAGGTAATGGACTGCACTTCATCCTTATAATAACCATAGCGCTCATACATGGCCTGCATGGCATCCCAAAGGGTCATATTCCTGGTCTTATAATAGGCAGCAGCCTCACACAAAGCCATAGAAGCTACAATGGCATCCTTATCCCGGGCATGGGTGCCAATCAGGCAGCCATAGCTCTCCTCAAAGCCAAAGAGGTAAGTTCCCTTGCCGCTGGTTTCAAAATTCAGGATCTGCTGGCCGATATACTTGAATCCGGTCAGAACCTCTATAAAACGAATCCCGTAATATCTGGCAATGGCTCCGGCCATATTGGAGGAGACGATGGTGGTCACCAGGGCACCTTCCTCCGGCAGTCCCTGCAGCTCCTTCTTCTGGCCGATCTCATAGTCCGCCAGGAGGCAGCCGGACATATTGCCGGTAAGGGTATGATATTCTCCTGTTTTAGCATCCTTGACCCTAACCCCCAGCCGGTCCGCATCCGGATCCGTAGCCAATACCAGATCAGCATCCACCTCCTTGGCCAGCTGAAGTCCCAGGGTAAAGGCCTCATCCGCCTCCGGATTGGGATAGCTTACCGTAGGAAATTCCCCATCCGGCAGCTCCTGCTCCGGCACCACATAGACATGCGCAAAGCCCAGCTCCTTCAAGACCCGGCGTACCGGCAAATTACCCGTTCCATGCAGGGGAGTATAGACAATCTTCAGCTCCTTTGCCATAGCTTGAATGGCATCCATGTGGAGCACCTGGCTTTTCAAAGCTTCTATATAAGCGTCATCCGTTTCCTGACCTATGACCTGATAGAGCCCGGCCGCCCTGGCTGCCTCCGGATCCATCGTTTTTACCCTATTATAATCTGTAACCTTCTGAACCTCTCCCATAATACCCGTATCATGGGGAGGCGTAATCTGAGCGCCGTCCTCCCAATAAACCTTATATCCATTGTATTCCGGCGGGTTGTGGCTGGCCGTAATATTGATACCGGCAATACAGCCATGGTGTCTTACCGCAAAGGACAGCTCCGGTGTCGGCCTCAGGGATTCGAAGATATAGGCCTTGATCCCGTTGGCAGCCAGACACAGCGCCGCTTCCTGGGCAAATTCCGGTGACATGCGGCGGGAATCGTAGGCAATCGCTACTCCCTTGGCCTGTCCCTGCACAGCCAGGATATAATTGGCCAGCCCCTGGGTAGTCTTCCGCACCGTATAGATATTCATTCGATTGGTACCTGCTCCGATGATGCCTCGTAATCCCGCAGTCCCGAATTCCAATTCTTTATAAAAGCGCTCCTTGATCTCCTTGTCGTCCCCGGCGATCCCACGCAGTTCCTCTTTCGTCTTCTCATCAAAGTAAGGGTTTTCCAGCCAGGATTGATAAATCTCTTTGTAATCCATGTGATACCTCCGTTTTATTAGATGGCCAACTGCCTGACCCTATTATATACCAAGCCAGGGCAAAAGGGAACAATATTGTTGACAATTCCTGTCTTTGGCTCTACTATAGTTCCTGAAAAAAAATTCACGGGGGATTCTTATGGAAATGGATTACGCGCGCCTGCTGGATCGCAGAAATAAGTTGAATGCCTTTGGCCATCTGATCGGTCTGCGCATCACCCGAATCAGCCAAGGCTATGCAGAGGTTGAGATGCCCATCACCAAGGACCATCTCAACCCCATCGGCTCCGTCCACGGAGGCTGCCTGGCCACCGCTGCCGACGTAGTTGGAGGATCTGCCGCCAGCTCCTACGGATTCCAGGTCACCACCCTGGACGGCACCCTTCACTATCTGCGCCCCGGCCTGAATGTCACCTGCATTTACGGAAAAGCCCGGGAGCTGAAACATGGAAAACGCATCTCCGTCTATGAGATCTCCATTGAAGACCAAAAGGGCACCGTGCTGACGGAGGGGATCTTTACCTATATGTCCCTGGGAAAGCCCATTCTGGAGGACTAAGCAGCCATTTCCCGCCAAAGGCAGTCCCACAGCGACAGGCGACCTGGAAAACGGAAACCGAAGCAGACAAGGAGCAAACCTGCCGGGAGGAAAGGCCGGGGCAGTGCTTGACAAAACCCGGGAAATATCATAGAATGAGGAAACGAAAGCAAACAAAGGCAGAGACAGGGACCAGTACATGCCCCAAGATGCTCAGAGAGGAAGCCATTTGGTGCAAGGCTTCTCAGAATAAGGCATGGAACCCACCCCAGGAGCCGCCTGCGAAGAGCAGGACGCAGCAGCTGCGTTAAAGCCTGACACGAGTGAGTCGTCCCACCGGACGGCTAATAAGGGTGGCACCACCGAATGATCCAGTCGGTCCCTGTTTCAGGGACCGGCTTTTGTTTGTATAGGAGGCGGCATGAGTCGCCGGAAATATATCAGGTTCAAAGGAGAAAAGTTATGGCAAAGGACAAGAAACTGGTAGAAGCCATCACCTCCATGGAGGAGGACTTCGCCCAATGGTACACGGATGTTGTGACAAAGGCAGAACTGGTGGGTTACACCAGCGTAAAGGGCTGCATGGTGATCAAACCGGCCGGTTATGCGATCTGGGAGAATATCCAGAAGGAGCTGGATCGCCGTTTTAAGGAGACCGGGGTGGAGAATGTCTATCTTCCCATGTTTATTCCGGAAAGCCTCCTGCAGAAGGAAAAGGATCATGTAGAAGGCTTTGCCCCTGAGGTAGCCTGGGTCACCCATGGGGGGCTGGAGCCTTTGCAGGAGCGGATGTGTGTTCGTCCCACCTCTGAGACCCTCTTCTGCGACCTTTATGCCAGAGATATCCATTCCCACAGAGACCTGCCCAAGGTATATAATCAATGGTGCTCCGTGGTCCGCTGGGAGAAGACAACCCGCCCCTTCCTGCGTTCCCGGGAATTCCTGTGGCAGGAGGGGCATACCGCCCATGCCACAGCAGAAGAGGCAGAGGCCCGCACCATCCAGATGCTGAACGTCTATGCCGCCTTCTGTGAGGAAGCTCTTGCTATTCCGGTCATTAAGGGACGCAAGACGGACAAGGAGAAGTTCGCAGGTGCCGAGGCGACCTATACCATCGAGTCCCTGATGCATGACGGCAAGGCTCTGCAGTCCGGTACCAGCCATAATTTCGGCGACGGCTTCGCCAAGGCCTTCGGCATCCAATATACCGACAAGGACAATACCCTGAAATACGTGCATCAGACCTCCTGGGGCATGACCACCCGTATGATCGGAGCCCTGATCATGGTTCATGGCGATAACAGCGGCCTGGTTCTGCCTCCCCGGATCGCCCCCACCCAGGTCATGGTTATTCCCATTCGCCAGGATGCACAAGGGGTCATGGACCAGGCGGCAGCGCTGCGCCAGGCACTGGCAGCCGCCGGGATTCGGACTGGCTTAGATGCTTCCGAGAAAAGCCCGGGCTGGAAGTTCTCCGAGCAGGAGATGCGGGGCATTCCCCTTCGGGTTGAGTTAGGACCCAAGGATCTGGAACAAGGTCAGGCCGTGCTGGTACGCCGGGATACCAGGGAAAAATACGTCCTCCCCTTTGATGAGATTCCCGCCAGGGCTCAGGAGCTTTTGGAAGAGATTCAGACCAACCTCTACCACAAGGCTCTGAACCATCGGAATTCCCATACCTATGATGCCAGAACTTATGAAGAATTTGGGGAAATCATCAATACCAAGCCCGGCTTCATCCGTGCCATGTGGTGCGGCTGCCAGGAATGCGAGGATAAGATCAAAGAAGACTTTGCCGCCACCTCCCGCTGCATGCCCTTTGACCAGGAGCATTTAAGTGACGTCTGTGTCTGCTGCGGAAAACCGGCGAAAAAAATGGTCTATTGGGGAAGGGCTTATTAATGAGACTTTTATTTATCAGACATGGGGATCCGGATTATGAACAGGATTCTTTGACAGAAAAGGGACATAAGGAGGCTCGACTCCTGGCGGAGACCGCAGACCACCTGCAGCTGGGAGACTGCTTCCAGAGTCCCCTGGGGCGGGCACAGGTCACTGCTTCCTATTCCCTGGCCAAAACAGGCAAGACCGCTCAAACCCTGTCCTGGCTGCAGGAATTTCCTGCTACGGTAGATGTGAATGGCTGTCCAGAACTGCAGACCTGTTTTCCGGACACCCCTCTGGAAGAGGATGGTCAGACCTTTTCCCTGCGGGTACCCTGGGATATGGTGCCCGCCTATCTTTGGTCTCACCCGGAATATACCGGCAGTCCCAAGGGCTGGAGAAGCTCTCTGGTGGCTGCCCATAGCCGCATCGTCGCTGATTATGACGAGGTAACTGCAGGCTTTGATGCCCTGCTGGCTCAATATGGTTATCGGCGGGAAGGCTTCTATTACCGTTCACAGGCTTCCTCCCACCAGACCTTGACTTTCTTCTGCCATTTTGGAATCACCTGTGCCCTCCTGTCCCACCTGTGGAATGTCTCTCCCTTCCTCCTGTGGCATCAGCTGGCTCTGGCTCCCAGCTCCGTCACCGAGGTTCTAAGCGAGGAAAGGCAGGAAGGAGTGGCCGCCTTTCGGGCCCTGCGGCTGGGGGATCAATCCCACCTGGCTCTGGGGCAGGAAGTCCCCTCTTTCGCCTGCAGGTTCTGTGAGACCTTCGACTCCCCGGATCGCCACTAGCACCAGGGGGGCTGGCAGTGGCAAGGGGAGGCTTATCCCTCTTATACCAGGGTCTTCTTATACCAGGATCTCGATCTTCCGCCGGGTGGGACGGTATCTTCTCACCTCTACACCTGCGGCCTGAAACATGATCCTGGAGGCAGTCACCGCCGGCGTTCCCTCGTACTTGTCACTGTCATAGATGACTGTCCGGATTCCCGCCTGAATGATCGCCTTGGCGCACTCATTACAGGGAAAGAGGGAGACATAGAGCTTGGCCCCCTCCAGGCTGCCCCCCCGATAATTCAGGATGGCATTCAGCTCACTGTGGGTCACATAAACATACTTAGTCTGCAGGGGATCATCCCCTTCTCTTCCCCAGGGGAACTCATCGTCTGAGCACCCTATGGGGAATCCGTTATATCCCATGGAAAGAATCTTATTATCCGCACTGACGATGCAGGCTCCCACCTGGGAATTGGGATCCTTGGACCGCATGCCGGCCAGCTTAGCCACCGCCATGAAATATTCATCCCAGGATATATAATCGGTGCGTTTCTCATTCATAAAAAAGTCCTCCCCACAGCAGCCAGGCTTTATTTGGTTCCGAAGATCCGGTCTCCGGCATCTCCCAGACCCGGCACGATATAGCCATGGTCATTGAGGTGGTCATCCAGAGCGCCGATAAAGAGATCCACATCCGGATGCATCTCGTGCATCTTCTTTACTCCCTCCGGAGCTGCAATGATACACATGAAATGGATCTTCTTGGCCCCCTTTTCCTTCAGCATGGTAATGGCAGCCGTAGCAGAACCTCCGGTAGCCAGCATGGGATCCGTCACAAAGACCTCTCGGCTGGCGATATCGGAGGGTAATTTGCAATAATATTCCACCGGTTCCAGGGTCTCCGGATTCCGGTACAAACCGATATGTCCCACCTTGGCTGCCGGAATGATGGTCAATACTCCCTCCACCATGCCCAGACCTGCACGCAGAATCGGCACAACCGCCATCTTCTTGCCCACCAGGCGTTTCACCGTCGTATCACAGATGGGGGTGGAGATATTCACATCCTCCAAAGGAAGCTCTCGGGCTGCCTCATAACACATCAGCATAGCCACCTCTCCTATCATCTCCCTGAATTCCTTGGAGCTGGTATCCTCCTGACGAATGATACCGATCTTGTGCTGAATTAACGGGTGATCCATAACTACTGTCTTTGCCATAATGCTGTCTCCTTTTCTCTGTCTTTATGCCTCAATCACCTGATGTCCCGCCGCCTTCAAAAGACGGTTCATGATGGCCTGACCCATCCGGGGGGTGTAAAAAGACTCAGAATAAAGATATTCCACTTGCTCCTGGTCTGCCCGACGAAGCACCTCATAGAGGTGGTGGGCAATGCTTTCCTCTTTCCGGCGGCTGCCGATGCTATAGCAAAGGCCCTCCGGATACTGATCCCTGGTTTCCTCGGTGCAAATGATGCCTGTTTTGTGCCCCTGGAGGATCCTTTCATGCGTCAGCTCCCGAATCCGGGCGCATACCGCCTCCCTGTCTCCCTCCACAATGGACAAGTTGGCTTTGGGGGCATAGTGCCTGTAGCGCATGCCGGGAGCCTTGGGAGGAGTGGAGGCGTCTTCCCTGCTCAGTCCCGGATCCAGGTCAACCCTGCCCAGGATCTCCTCCAGCATGGTACGGTTCAGATAGCCGGGACGCAGGATCACCGGAGGATCCTCTGTAAAATCCACAATGGTGGATTCCAATCCGATATCCACCGGACCCCCGTCTATGATCATATCAATCTTATGGTTCAGATCCTCCCAGACATGTTCCGCCCTGGTGGGGCTTGGTCTGCCGGAGGTATTGGCACTGGGGGCAGCCACATAACCTCCCGCCTGGCGAATCAGTTCCCGGGCAATCTTATTGCTGGGATAGCGTACCGCAACGCTGTCCAGCCCTCCGGTGGTTTCATAGGGCACCCGGTCATTTTTCTCAAAAATCATGGTCAAAGGCCCCGGCCAGCACGCTTCCGCCAGCTTCTCCGCCTTAGGCGGAACGGTGCGGACAATGGCTCGAAGGGCCTCCATCTCTGCAATATGTACAATCAGGGGATTATCCGAGGGACGACCCTTGGCTGCGTAGATCCTTCGGGAGGCCTGAGGATTCAGGGCATCTCCCCCCAGGCCGTAGACCGTCTCTGTAGGAAATGCCACCAGGCCCCCCGCCTTGAGAATCTGTCCGGCTCTGCCAAGCGCCTGCAGATCCAAGACCTCTTCTGTCATGGAAACCAGCAAAGTCTCCCGGCTCCCGCCTGCCTCCTTGCTCTTTCCCTGCTCTTTTTCCCGGCTTCCTTTTTGTTCTTTCTTTTGCTCTTCTTTCTGACTTCCTATTTGCTCTCTCAATTCCCCTCCTGGTCTTCTTCTATCTCCATCTCATCCTCCAGCTCCTGCATGGGAGCCGGCATGGTACGAAGCATACTATGCACTGCCTTATAGGATTCCATGAAGCGCTTCTGCACCCGGTTAATCATCTCTACAATACCATTGAGCTCCTCCTGCACCGCTGCATACTTCTTTTTTCCTTCTGCCAGCTTGGTATCCACCTCTCTTTGGGCTTCCCTCAGCCGCTTCTGCGCCTCTTCCCGAGCCACCGTCTGACATTGGTCTGCCTTCTTTTGCGCAGCCTCCAGGCATTCTCTGGCCTTGTCCTTGGCCTGGGTCAGGCATTCCTCCGCTTCCTTATGGGCAGCCTCCAGGCAGCGCTTCGCCTCCTCCCGGGCCTCCGACAGAGTCTTCTCCTTTTCCGCCTTGACGGATCCCAGCACTTGATCCGAATGCACCCGGGTCTCATAGACCAGCTGGCTGATCATATCATAATTGTCAATATAGGATTGATATTTTCCCTTAATATCCCTCTCCAGGCTGTCGATCTTGGCATCCTTCTCCGCCAGCTTCTGCCGCAGCTCGGCCATGGCTGCATCCTTCTCCTTCAGACTCAGAAGCAGCTTACTCTTCTCCGCATAAGCCTCCTCCTTCATCTTCTGTATCTGGCGCATGACATCGTCCTTGTCATAGCCCCCCATCAGGGTTGTCTTGAATATTTCTTCCTTTTCCGTCTCAGCCATCCTTCTATCCTCCCTGTTCTTCCCCGGCAGCCTTCTGTGCAGCTGGGTTCCTTATGTACGCATGTCTTATCCCAGATAAGAGTTGATCACATCCCAGGCCGAGGACCTCTCCAGCCCCAGCCGCCAGGCAGCCATGCCCGCCAGATCGTATTGTACGATCAGCTTCATCTTCTCCGCAATGGACTCCTCGTCCTCCATCCAGATGCTATAGCGAGCCTGCCCGTCCTCTGTGCTGCCTGTCTTCTGTCCCACAGAGGCATCCCAGACCGTCTCTATCCCGTATTGTTTTGCAAAAGCATCTGCCCCATCCATACCCAGAGCCTGGCTCTCTGGAACCGCATTTCCGAAGGTCTCTATCCATCCTCGGGTATAGAAAGGAATGGCATTGATGACCTGGCCCTTTGGCACTTCCTGCAGGGTATCGGTAATTCCCTCTTCCACAAAGGGGAGCGAAGCTACGGAGCCGATCTCCTCCGAGGAGGCGGTATGCTCATCGTATCCCATAATGATCAGATAATCCACTGTTTTTGCCTGTTCCCTGCGCTTATAATACTTCGTATAGAGGGGAACAAAATTGTCCACAGAGACCACCAGGCCCTGCTGATGGGCAGCCACACATAATTCCTTCAGAAATTGCAAATACTGGGGGGCGCTATCCTCCCGAATCCTTTCAAAATCCACATTAATCCCATCCAGACCGCAGTCTGCAGCCACCTGCATCAGCTGGCTGATCAGGGTTGACCGGACAGAGGCGTGAGCCAGGATCTGATCCACATCCACACTGCCCCCATTCACATCCCCCAGCATGGCCCAAACCTGAACGCCTGCCGCATGAGCCTGGTCCACATAGGCCTTTTCCGCATAGGAAATCAGCTTGCCCTGGTCATCCCCGACGGACAGCCAGGTGGGAGATATGATATTTAATCCCGGTGCATCCGCCAGCAGCTGGCTCAGATAGGTATTGCTTTCCCAATTATCTACATAATGCCAGCCCAGCTTGACCTTGTAATCCAGGGATATTTTGTCAAAAACAAACCTGGCATCTGTCTCATGCTCCAAGCCTGCCTGGGTATTTCGCCGGATAGTATCCGTCTTCACATAGCCAACGTAGCCGTCCTCTGTGGAAATCTTACACCAGTCCTCCAGATCCTCCAGGAAAATGACCTCTTCCCCCTTCTCCAGCCAAGTCAGGATCTCACTGCGATTCCCCCCCCGATACCGAAGGCTGGTATCCTGGCTTACCTGGGCAGTCGCCACCTGATCCCACCTGGTTCTGGCCACGATCCGCTGGGGATCCTCCAGAATCTTCATCTCAATATCGGAATTCTCCTGAATACAGGCGGCAGACAGGTAAGGATCTCCCTCCTCCCCCAGAATCAGAGAACCTGTTCCATCTCCCTGGGACCAGCTCAGGGTTCCTTCCGGCAGGGTCAGCAGCATCTGCTGGCTATCCTCCTCCCAATAAAATCCGCTGTTCATATAATTCCAGACGGTTTGATAAGCAATATATAGGCTTCCATCCACCACAAGACCCTTCTCCTCCAGAACCTGGTCATCCACGATCAGGGCGACCTCCTCCGGGGAGCTCAGGCCGTAATATTCCTCTTGATTCATTTGTTTCTTGTTAGAAGCATATCGGCCCATCCAAAGGCCGCCCGCTCCCAGCACTACCGCTGCGGCAACAAGTCCCAGGATGACAGGACGCGGCGTTTTCTTTTTTTTCATCCCTTGTTCCTCTCAGGTATCATTCTAACAGAACTGCTTCGATCCGGCTTTGATTACGACACCAAAAACCTGAGCCCACGACATGGTCCCGGACTCCGAACAGTTCCATTCTAACATCAAAATCAGCCCTTCGCAATTGAAAGACTGATTTTTTTCCATAAAACAGATCCGGCAGGGGCTGCTGTACACCGAACCTTACGATATTCCCCCGCCGGATCTTCTTCTTACTCTCGTTCCTTTACAAAATTGAAATCAATCCTCTCCAGAACCCCATCCTCTGTCAGCACATAATCCCGCATATACGTACCGTGCTCTGCTACGCAGCAGGCATTGGCCACAGAAGCCGGATTGCTGGTCTTTCCCTCCAGCAGAATACGAACTCCGCTTTCCGAATAGCCTCTCAGTTCTGCTTCCAGCTTTCGCTTTTTGTATTTTCTCCTTTTCATTTCTCCCTACGGCACTGGAATTTTCTTTCGTGATAGAGCAAAAATCCGGTATCCGCTCCTTTCTGCGTCTTCAGCCGAAGAAACCCGGCTATACTCATAGAACTTAAGAAAAGGCATACTCCGACACCTGTTTATTCTCTTCCCGTAACATCAATCTCTTCTGGAAAAATATGCGAACCGCATGAAAAATATCACTGAACTCAATTAAGTAAGATGCGGCTGAGGCCGCTATGAAACGTATGAATAAGAAAAACAAATCAACTGCCAATTACCTGTACATGGGCATACCCCCTTCTGAACAGGTGTCCGGCGGCTCTTTTCTTGTTTCCTATTATACGGCAAATCCCCACAAATGCAAGTATTTTTTTGGCTTAATCACATATTATTTTGAAAACCCCGACAAGCAGCCGGGCTGAGGGCATGCTAGCGACGCGAAGCTAGTCCCGTGAGGGGC
>CAVLCU010000038.1:0-18482 GCA_963661545.1 Lachnospiraceae bacterium
GTTTAACCCATCCACATCTTTGAAGGAGAAAAAGATAGTGGGCCATTGGTTCATCCACTGTTTACACAAACCTGTATTCCTTGATATCTCCAGTCCGTCGAACAAGTCCCTGCTGTCTCGTCGTATATCAAAAAAGGCCTCCAGCATACTCATTGCCAGGGTCTTTCCAAAACGTCGGGGACGGGTGATAAGAGTAACCTGAGCAGGGCTTGCGTGCAGCAATGCTTCAATCAGACCGGTTTTATCCACATAATAATAGTGGCGTCTGCGAAGATCCTCAAAACCTGAAATCCCAACGGGAATGTTCATTCTTCTCATAGACTCTGCTCCTTCCTGACATAAAAAACTCCCGCCTGGCAGCTTTCTTTGCCAGCGGGAGCCCGGCAGGAGCTTGATGTCTGCTCCATACCTGCCCGCCATCTGCCTTGTATCATAGCATGATGGTCGGGTTTTTACAAGGAAGTTTAGTTGGTTTGGATGTTTTGACAGCCGCCGGCAAGGAAAGCTGGCCGGTGGCTGTCTGGTGAGTACGCGTCATATTCCCCGAAAATCATTGACGGCCTGATACATGGCCTTCAGATTTTCCACAGGTACATTGGACACGATGTTATGGATAGTGGCAAATACAAAGCCGCCGCCGGGTGAGAAGATTTTCAGGCGTTCCATGACCTGATCGTATACCTCCTGGGGACTTCCTGACGGAAGGGTATGCTGGGTATCTACACCCCCTCCCCAGAAGGTCAGACGACTGCCGTATTTCTCTTTCAATTCCTTGCCATCCATTCCGGCGGCGGATAGCTGGACGGGATTCACCACATCCATGCCCATATCAATAAAATCCTCCATAAACTCTGCTACCGCACCGCAGGTGTGATACCAGGTCTTCCAGCTGGTATGCTCATGCACCCAATCATTGACTCGTTTATAATAGGGCTTATAGAGCGTGCGGAAGGTGTTCAGGGAGTGCATGGGGGCATTCTGAGTGCCAAAATCCGTGCCGGACAGCCAGATGGCTTGAATCTTGTCGCCAACAGCCTGACGATAAAGTTCCAGATTCTTCAGGGTAGCCTCCGTCGCTATTTCAAATACCTCCTGGACGTATTCCGGATACATCAGGTGAGCCATCAGCCAGTCCTGCACGCTGCGGATTCCCTGGGGGCTTTTCAAAAACGGCCCCGGAACCTCTGCAGCGTCTCCGATGCTCATTCCCCCCAGGACGCCGAATACGGCATAATCGGAATTGTCATAAATTCTTCGAATATTCTCCTCCCAATACTTGCAGTCTTCCTCCGTCTTGACCGGATAAGAATCCTTGTAGTCCTCAAAGGGAGTCAGATTATCCTCATCGTATTGAGAGCGTTCGATATTATCGAAAAAGGACCCCCCCTTAGGCATCAGAAGGCTGGGGGCAGCGCTGCGATCCCCGCAGGGATATACCAGGGTATATCCTCTCTCATCGATATCATATTCAAAATCTGCAGACATCATGGTGGGGGTACCATCCGGCATATTCCAGGGCTTGGTCAGGCAATCGTTTCGCATGCCAAAGAGATTGGTACGATTCCAAAGGGGCACTACGTCACCGTGTACCTTCTCCAGCAGATCCAATTCCACCTCTCCCAGCAGCTGCAGGGGTTCCACAATCCGAATGGGATGTTCCTCCAGTCCATAGGCCTTGCGAAGCTGATACAGGGTACTGGCATTGATACCCGTCTGTCCGCAGCCGCCCAAATCCAGGGGAACATAATCCGGTTCCTGATGATTCAGGGTTGCAATTACTCTTTCTCTTGATGTCATTTTTCTTTCCTCCGTTCTCAGCATTATTTATCGTGTAAATTCAGGCTTTTGACACTGTAACCAAACGTCCATGGCGGCTGACGCCGCCTCCACCACAAATGAAAGCCAGCTGCTTTGCGCTGCGCGCTCCCGCAGTAGCCGCCGTCCGGGGCTTTCAAAGTAATGTTATGCTTTCATCTTACTGGTCATATTCTGCATGACGATGGCGAAGATCAATAACAAACCGGTAGCGATATCACGCCAAGCCTGACTGACACCTACCATGGTTAGTCCGTTGGAGAGAATTCCGGTAATCAGGACACCCACCAGGGTACCCATTATCTTTCCTTTTCCCCCCGCCAAAATGGTGCCGCCCAGAACCGTTCCGGCTATGGATTCCATGCTATAGGTACTCCCGACCGTCAGCTGGGCGGCATTCATCCTGGAAGACAGGATAATACCGGCAAAACCGGACAGGACAGCACTCATGATATAGGCAATGATTTTCACCCGGTGAATATTGATTCCCGCAATCTTAGCTGCCTCCGCATTACCTCCGACACAATAGATATGGCGGCCAAGAACTGTATTTTTCAGAATCCAGGCGAATACCAGATAGAGAACAAGCAGGAGGACCATGGGAAGGGGAATCTTCAAAGTGGTCAGGGTTGTCTTGCCCAGCAAGCCAAAGGATTTGTCGGAGACCAAAATGGCTGTTCCGTTGGATACCAGCAAAACCATTCCTCCCAGCATAAAGTTGGTCGCCATGGTGGTGATAAAGGCATTAATTTTCAGCTTAGTAATCAATAGTCCGTTAACCAGACCGATCAATGCTGCCACCAAAAGAGCCAGCAGGAAGGCCGGGATATAGGACAGACCCATATTCTGGAAGAAGAAGCCCAGCATAATTCCGGTAAAGGCTGCCGCATTTCCCACAGACAGATCAAAATCGGAGGTAAGGATACAGATAGTCTGTCCAATCGCCACAATACCAAGGACAGAAATATTCAGGCCTATGGCGAAAATGTTTTTAATGGTCAAAAAATAGGGAGATATCACGGAAAATGCGATCAATTCCACAACCAGCAGCACAATCAGAATGTACCTGTTTAAGGAATCCCCATTTATTTTCTTCGTTTTGCCCATAGTAGTCTTCACGCTTCTGCTCCTCCTTCGTCTTTGATGATGGCATAATGGAGAACCATTTCCTCCGTCAGACCCTTGACCTCAGTAAATTCTTTGTTAATTTCTCCATCTCGATAGACCAAAATCCGATCAGACAGAGCCAAAAGTTCCGGCAATTCCGACGAAATCATCAAAATAGATTTGCCCTCCGCTGCCAGCTCTTCCATCAGCCGATAGATTTCTGCCTTGGCTCCCACGTCGATTCCCCGCGTAGGTTCATCGAAGATCAGGATATCTGAATTGGCTCCCAGCCATTTTGCGATTACAATCTTTTGTTGATTGCCCCCGGATAAGGAGGCGGCCGGCTCCTTTTGGGATGCCATTTTGATGCGGAGTCTCTCAGACAATTCCTGAGCTTTTTTCAGTTCCTTCTTGTGGTAGATTCGGTGAAGCCTGGAGGATAGCTTTTCCAGATAGGGCATGGTGATGTTCCATTCCACACTGCTGATGGTGGATAAGCCTTCTCCCCTTCGATCCTCCGTTACGAACCCGATCCCCTTTCCCACTGCCTGACTGGGATTCTTGATATTGGCCGGTTTTCCATGAATGCAGATCCTTCCGCTGTCCTTTTTCTCCAGCCCAAACAAGAGTCTGGCTGTCTCCGTTCTGCCCGCACCGACAATTCCGAAAAGCCCCAGGATCTCTCCCTTGTGAAGAGAAAAGGATACATCTTTCACCTTTTTTCCCCATCTTAGATGTTCCGCTTCCAACACCTTCACGGATAAGTCAGCGTAGCTTTTCTTTTTTTGAAAGCCGCTCATATCTCTGCCTACCATCATGGAAACCAGGCCATCAGCAGTGACCTCCTTTGTTTGCCTGGTTCCCACGTATTTTCCATCCTTAAAGACCGTAATTCGGTCAGAGATCTTAAAGATTTCCGCCAGACGGTGGCTGACATAGATGATGGATATTCCCTGCTCCTTCAATTCCCGAATCAGGTGAAAAAGCCGTTCTGTCTCCTCATCGGAGAGAGAACTGGTGGGTTCATCAAAGGCAATCACCTTCAGATCGGTAGAGATAGCCTTCATAATTTCTATCAGCTGTTGGTATCCCAGACTGAGCTCCCCCACCCGGGTATCCGGGGTGAAATAATTCTCGCATCCAATCCTTTGCTGCAATTCCCTGGTTTTTTCCCGCATGGCATTCCAGTCCACTTTCCATTTTTTTCCCGGATAATGGGTCATCATAATATTCTCTGCCACGGTCAAATCCTGAGCCAAATGAATTTCCTGGGGAATCAGAGAGATCCCATGCATTCTGCACTCCTGGACGCTGCGATAATTCACTTCCTCCCCTTCATAGTATATCTTCCCGCTGTCCTTTCCGTATAATCCGGTTAATATTTTGATGAGGGTCGATTTGCCAGCCCCATTTTCTCCACATAAAGCATGTACCTCCCCCCGGTTCAGATCGAAAGAAACATGATCCAGAGCCACCACCCCCGGAAAGGTCTTCCGGATATCACTGCATTGTATGATCTTATCTTCCAAGATTCCGCCTCCTTCCGGTCAAAAGGGACTGCGCCGAATCCGCAGCCCCTCAGTTCTCTTTACTGATCCGTCATTAATTTCCCGTTCGGGAAGTAGTCCAGGTAGTTCTCTGCATTAGCTATGGATCCGGATACGAAGGTGTTTTCCGGCATTTCGGTTCCATTGACGATGTAGTCATATGCAATTTTCACTGCGTTATAGCCTTCCACATCCGGCTGAAGGACAATGGCAATATAGCTTTGATTGCCTGCCTTGAACTGCTCCAGAGACATCTCATAGCCCCCCAGGCCACAGCCCAATACCTTATCCATGTCGAATCCCTGTTCCTCCAGCACGGTCATGGGTGCCAATGCACAATCGTCATTGGCTCCGGTGATGATCCAATGGGTTACCTCGGGATGTCCCACGATGACAGGAGTGGAAACTGTCAGATTTCCCTCATAGGCTGCCGTCGGATCTCCTGCCTCCACGCGAATAAAGTCATCCTCTGTCAGCGGGGTATTCTCCATCAAGGCCTTCTTATAGCCATCCAGCCTGGGGCCAAATACGGTATTGGTAGGAATGTCGATCTGGAGAACCTTCACAACATTGCCTTCCTCAAAAAAGCCTCTCTCGTTGGCCATCTTGGCCAACTCCTCTCCTCCCAGCATACCTACCTCTTCTGTGGGCATGCCTACATGAGGCACCTGGTTGCCCTCTACATCCACAATATTATCGTCGATGGTAACCAGGGGAATGCCTGCTTCTTCACACATAGAGGCGACATTGGGTCCCATGCTCTGATTGGTAATACACATCAAAAGGGCATCCGCCTCCATAGTAAATGCACTGTCGATATCTGACAGACATTTTTCATCATTGCCATCGCTGTCAATGCCTACATAGTCGATTCCCAGCTCCTCACAGGCTTTTTTAATTCCCATCTCCTCCTGGACAAACCAGGGATGGGTCAGCTGCTTGGATATGTATACAAACTTCAACTTGTCCCCTGTCTTAGTCTCCGAGGAAGAAGCCGATGCCGCAGCTGAGCTTCCGCTGGTGGCCTCTGCAGATCCCCCAGAGGTATCTGTGCTGTTCGAAGAAGAATTGCTTCCCCCGCAGCCTGCCAGCATGGCTGTGGTCAAGGTGACCGCCATAAGACTTCCCAATACTCTTTTTTTCATTCTTTTTCCTCCTGTCACATTTTCTGTGTTTTCTTGTTGTATTTATTAAAACACGACCGTCTGCTTTTGGGAATGTGGCCATATTGGCACTTGGTGGGGAGATTTTGGCCAAAAAAATAGCACAGAAGCGGTTGCTTCTGCACTGTTTTTTGGACAAATATCCCTGCTTCGGTGCATGCATGCCCTCAGCCCGGCTGCTTGTCGGGGCTTTCAAAGTATATGAGATAATTATCGCAGGTGGCTATGGTGCCGCCTAGGATGATGGAGGGTTTTATCTCTGTTCCGTATGTCAGATATTCGTACATCATTTCTGCGGCTTGGGCGCCTTCGACGTCTGGCTGTGCCATGACGGTGATATAATTGGTATTGCCTGCCTGGAATTCGTCTATACTCAGGTCATAGCCGCCCAGGCCGCAGGCCAGGATCTGTTCCTGGGGAATTCCAAACTTTTGCAAAACATGCATGGGAGCCAGGGCACAATCATCATTGGCTCCGCAGATCATCCACCAGCTGTCTTTGTCCGGCGGATGATCCTGAAAATACGCTTCCGCTGTCTCATAGTTTTCCTGGTACATTCCTGTCCTGCTTTCCAGGACAAGAACATCTTCCTTCTGCAGATTTAGGCTGGCAAAAAGTGCTTCCTCATAGCCTTCCATCCGTTCCTGAAAGGTGGTAAGTTCCGGTACCAGGATCTCTAAAATCTGCACTTTTTCCACCGGGAATTCCTTTTCCTGAGCCATCCTGGCCAGTGCGGAACCTCCCAGGGAGCCCAATTCCCTCAAGGCCATGCTGACCAGGGGAAATTCCTTCCCCTGGGCATCCTTGATGGAATCATCGATGGCGATCACCGGCAGATCAGCCTTCTCGCAGAGATTGCCGATCTTCTGCCCCAGATATTGGTTGGTGACGCACAGCATCAGGCCATCATAATTTTCCTTGATGACCTGCTTTACAAGCTCTATGCATTGATCATTGTCATAGCTGGCATCGAAGCTCTTGTAGACAATTCCCAGCTCCTTGCATTTTTCTTCAATCCCCCCGGAGACCTGCTGGAACCAATAATGGTTCAGATCCTTACAGATGTAGGCGAATTTTAAGGGCTTTTCCCCGGCCTCCTCTGACTTGCTGCAGGATAGATGCAGCAACAGGAAGGGGAAAAGCAGGCATAAAACTATCATTTTTCTTTTTTTCATGCTGGCGCCTCCAGATTCGCTTCCCATAAATCCACCATGCCGGCCTCCAGAGAATCCGATACAGCCTCTCTTTGACTGGCATATCCCTGGTCAATCGCAAAAAAATAATAATTGGAATGCTCCGGAAATTTCACATCCCCCATGCTGGTATAGAAAACCATACTCAAAGACGGAAAGAGGCATTCCCCCTTCTCCAAGCGGAGCTTTTGTCCCAGGGAGCTGACATAGTAGCTGACGAAAGCTTGGGCCAGCTTCTCTTGGCCTCCCTTACTGACTGCCAGGAGAGGAGTCTCAAAATTGCTGTTGGAAAAATTGCTGTTTTCGCTGGGATAAGGCAGGATATCCCAGGGAAAGGATACGTTGCTGCACAGGCGTGTCATCTCCAGATTGCTGATGATAAAGGGCTGCAGGCCCCGGGCAAATTCCTGCCGATATACCTCATATTCTTGTTCCGAGCAGGAGACAAGGACTCCCTCCCCAGCCAGCTGCTGGTAGATCTGCAGGCTTTCCAGGACTCTTGCATCTGCTTCCATCCCTTGCGCTGTCTCGGTACAGGTGCCGCCGCCTGAGCGCATCAAGGGTTCTACCATTTGCCAGGAAGAACAGACATAGAGAGCGGGGCGACCCAGCCGCTGAGTGACCTGACGAAGCACATCCGCGAATCCATTCAAATCCCAGTGTTTTTCCTGAAAGATCTGCTGAAGGGATTCCAGACCCGCTTCCTCCAGCAGAGTCTGATTGTAATAAATCATATAGGGCATGACCCCGGCGGGCAAGCCATATTGCAGGCCATCGATCTTCCCGGTTTCCAAAACGGAGGGATAAAAGGTTTCCCCCTCCTGTCTTCGCTCCTCCACTACCCCTTCCAGGCTCGTGATGGCTCCCTCTGCGGTAATCTCTCGCAGCTCATTGGGTGTCGTATAAAATACGTCAAAGGCCTTGCCGCTGGCCAACTGGCCAATCACCTGCCTTTGTTCCTCCTCGGCAGAGGAATAAACGTAGATCTCCACCCGACAATGGTTCTGCTTTCGGAAGACCTCCGCAACCTCCTCTGCGGTTTTCTGCATCTGCAGATCCCCGTACAAGGCAAAGGTAATAACCGCTTCTTCCTCTGGCTTTGGAAAGGCCTTCTCCTTCCAAAAGAGCATTGCTGTCACCAGTCCTATGCCTCCGGTCAGTATCAGGAATCCGCCGAGCCAGCGAATAACCCGGTCTGCATACTTTTTTTTCATCTGTTTATCCTCTAAATTCCGAAGGTGTCTTACCGGTAATCTTTCGAAAGAGCTGGCTAAAATACCGCACATCTGTAAAGCCTACCATATCCGCCACCTCGTAATTTCTAAGATTGGGATGGGTGCGAATGATTTTCTGAGCCTCTTCGATCCGCAGGGCACTCATACAATCACTGAATTTAATCCCCTTTTCCTTTCGAAAGAGCTTGCTAAAATACCACTTACTGACATAGACTTGGTCTGCCACCTCTTCCAGCGACACCTCCCGCCGGCAATTCTCCCGCATGTATTGGATGGCCTGATCCAGCAGGTGCTGGGTTCGGCTCCTTTGCCGGCTCTGGATAAAGTTCTCCATCCAAGCTCCTGTCTCGGTCAAAAGCTCTGTATAATTGCGGACGCTTCTGGCATAATGGAGCTTCTCCATCTGGCTATCGTATTGGCTGTCCAACACCTGACAGTCTCCATATTCTCCCATCAGCTGCCGAAAGCCGCCGGAAATCACCTCCGCAGTCATGCTTTTGACAGCTCCTACCGAGGATAGCTGCTGCAGCTGTCGGCAAAGCTCCTCCATCTCCTGTCTTACGCCGCTTCCCTGACGCAGGGACCGAAAGAAGGGTTCTGTTTCCGGCTCTTCTTCTTTTGGTTCGGAGGAATCTGCAGCCTTCAGATCATCATAATAGATCACACTGCCTGCCCCAAAATAATAACTTTGCCCGGCACACTGATCTGACTCCCGGCGAGCCCGGCGCAGAGCAGCCGCTCCCTTGTGGATGTGACTGATCCCGATAGAGAGGGAAAAACGTCCCTTTTCCTTCACCCGGTTTCCCAGGGCATTGCCATACTCCAATAGTCCGCTTCCATCCAGCTTCTTTTCCTTTGGGCTTAAAATGGCATAAAGCACCTTTTCATGCTGAAAGGTGATGGCGGAATATCCATACTCTGCCAGGAGATCCTTCACCTGTTCCTGGATCATGAAGAGGAGAAGCAGGATGTCGCTTTCCGTAAATCCATGCTCCAGTTCATGGAAGGAATCCAAGACGAGAGCCATGACAGCGAACTCTTCTATCTTTACAGAGAAATAGTCCATCTTTTCATAGATACTTTCCACGGAATCCATGTTGCCGAAGAGGAGAGAAGAAATAAACTTGTCCCGAAGGATCGGCAGGCTCTCCTGCACCTGTTTTTCCAGCTGCTCCCTCTCCGCCTCCAAGGTCTCCTCACTGCGTATCTGCTCTGTCAGTCTCTTCACCGCTCCCAGAAGCTCCTCTTGATCCACGGGCTTTAGGATATATTCCCTTACCCCAAAGGAAATGGCTTTTTGAGCATATTCAAATTCCTTATAACCGGTGAGGAAAATAATCTTTACGCCGGGATATTGAGCTGCCAGCTGCTGCGCCATCTCCAGACCATCCATTTGTGGCATGCGGATATCACTGATGACTAGCTGGGGCTGATTCTCCGCCGCTTTTATCAGTCCCTCCTTTCCATTGTTGGCCAGAAGGGGGGCTTCACAGCCCAGCTCCTCCCAGGGCATCACGCTTGCGATTCCCATGCGAATAATTGGCTCATCCTCTACGATTAATACCCGTATCTTCAACCGAATCCCCTCCCTTCGGCAGCCGGATGAGAATCTCTGTTCCCTCTCCCAGCCTGCTTTGGATCTCTATTCCATAGGCCTCTCCGTAACTCATTTGAATCCTTTGATGCACATTGTATAAGCCCACCCCATGCTGTTTCTCCTGCTTGAGTTGTCCCCCCAGGACCTCCTCAATCCGTTCCTGGGACATTCCTATCCCGTTATCCCGGATCGAGATCTGCAAAAGATCCTTTTCTTCTTTTGCAGCAATCAAAAGTCTCCTATCGCCCTCTTTTTCTTCCAGGCCGTGCACCAGGGCATTCTCCACCAGGGGTTGAAGAATCATTTTAGGCACTAACCGCCTGCTTTCGGCTTCCCCCACGGCGATCACATAGCTTAGGCTGTCCCCATACCGCATCTTCTGAATAGAGAGATAATCTTCTACGTTCTCCGTTTCCTCTGCTAAAGCTACAAAGGCATCTGTCTTGGATATGGACCATCGGAGAATCCTTCCCAGAGCCACCGCCATCTTACTGACCTCCTTGTCCCCGCCCATGGCCGCCTTCCAGCTGATAGCATCCAGGGTATTATAGAGAAAATGAGGATTGATCTGGGCTCTGAGAAAACGAAATTCGGTTTCCTTTAGCAAAAGCTTGTTTTTGTAATCCTCCTCGATCAACTGCTGAATCCTTCCGGTCATCCTGTTAAAAGTCTCTGTCAATTCTCCCATTTCATCCTGGTGAATCACGGGGGCTCTTACCTGGAAATTCTCATTTCTGACCTCCAGCATGCTGGACTGCAGCTTGCGGATGGACATGGTCAGGGATTCGGAGAAGCGATTCATCACCAGCAGTAAGGTTCCCATAATCATCAGGAAAACAGAACTGATAATAATCTGCAGACGATAGATATCCTGCATAATCTCTCCCTTGGGGGTATATTCCCGAATATACCAGCCCAGCTCAGGAAGGCAGGCCTCCTGTGCATAGTAAATGGCGCCGTCCACCCGAACCGGCTGCAGCCCTTCTCCCTCCCCCAACTGCAGGCTTGCCAACTTCTCTGATGCCTCATAATTACTGGATACCACCTGGCCCTGGGCATCCAGAACCTGAAAGAAGCTTCCCGGAGTTGTTTTCAGATCCTCATACAGTTGACGGACCGTCTCCTCCTGCAGGAAGACATAGATCAAGCCCACCTCCTTCAAAGACTCGAAATCCTTGATCTTTCGTACTCCCATCACATATCCCTTGTCACTGGCTGTCCCGGACCAAAAGATACCGGAAGGCCAACCCATATCCGGCAGCTCCTGGTCCAAATACTGGTAGAAAACCTCTTCCGATTCCCGGGCGGAATAAGAGAATTTTTCGCCGGAATTCTTGATCAGGATCAGGCACTCAATATCCTTACGGGCATTTCCCATGCTGCGCAGAAGCAAGCGCATGGCATTTTTTTCTCCCGGAGAGGACAGAAAGGCCGGATCCTGATTCAGGTAGTCCAGGATCTCTTTATTCCAAAGATTGGAGATGAGAATATTATTCAGCCCGGAAAGACTGTTGGATATGCCCTGGGCACTTTGCTTCAAATATTGCTCAGAGCTTCGCTCCAGCTGGGACAGTTGTCTGTTTCTGGTCATGGCAGATACAATCACCATAACTAAGCATAAGGGCAGCACGATAAGAAGCATAAAAACCAGATTCAGTTTTGTACGGATGGGCTTATCCCAGAAGGATTTTGTCATCTTTCGCATCTCTATGCACTACCCTTTCTTTTAGACTATGGTCCCATGCTATATTCGGTCAGGCCCCCGGTCGAGTCTGCCCGTAATAAGCATCCTTCCCATGCTTTCTATAATAATGCTTATCCAACAGTTCCTGGGGGGCAGGCTGAACTCTGGCATTGATCTGTTCACATCGAGCTGCCATTTTAGCAACCTCCTCCAGTACCACTGCATGGTGCACCGCATCCTTTGCATCCTTGCCCCAGCTAAAGGGACCGTGGTTCTTGCATAAGACGGCTGGCACAGCCTCATAGTTCAGATTCTGAAAGGTCCGAATGATGACGAGGCCGGTGTTTTTTTCGTAGTCATTTTCTATCTCTTCTCTGGTCAGGCCAGGTGCAC
Source organism: Lachnospiraceae bacterium (assembly GCA_963661545.1). GTDB lineage: Bacteria > Bacillota > Clostridia > Lachnospirales > Lachnospiraceae > Scatomonas. Next base: position 11,735 of record CAVLCU010000038.1, read on the forward strand.
AGGGGATTTCACCATACATATAATCTGCCTGGGTTGTTCCGTAGCAGGGGATTCCTCTGCCGGCCTGGGCCCAGCTGGTCGCCCAGGGAGAATGGGTATGAACCAGGCCTCCGATTCGCTCAAAGGCCTTGTAGAGCTCCACATGGGTAGCAGTGTCCGAGGAGGGCCTATAGGTACCCTCCACCACCCTTCCCTCCAAATCTACCAAAACCATATCCTCTGCCTTCAGATCTTCATAGGCCACTCCGCTGGGTTTGATGGCAAAGATGCCCAAAGAGCGGTCGATCCCACTCACATTTCCCCAGGTAAAAGTAACCAGCCCGTGTCTGGGAAGCTGCATATTCGCTTCATATACCTGTCTCTTTAACTCTTCTAACATGATACCATCTCTCCCTTCTGAGCGGCCGGCAAGGTCTGAACCGCTGCAAGTTCTATGGGCAAACCCTTCTTATAGGTCTTCATGAATTGGCGAAAGCCCTCTACATCCTCCGGATCGGGTTCCAGACAGAATTCCTGACTTTCGGTAAAGACAACCTGATCCAGGAATTCATCCAGACTTCTTTCTGAAGAATCCAGCGCATAGAGTGCCAACAAGGCGATGCCCCAGGCTCCCCCTTCTCCGGCTGTCTTCCTCACTGCCACCGGCGTCTCCATACAGGCTGCCATAATCCTCTGTCCCACCTTGGGGGTCTTGAACAACCCTCCATGTCCGGTGAGTCTTTCCAGGACAACCTTCTCTTCCTTCCGGAGGATATCCATCCCCATCTTCAAAGCCCCCAGGGCGGTGAAGAGATGAACCCGCATAAGATTGGCCAGATTGAACCTGCTATCCGGCATCCGAACCAGCAAAGGGCGGCCCTCCGCCAGTCCTGTCATAGGCTCTCCGGAGAGATAGCCATAGGACAAAAGACCGCCACAGTCCTTCTCTCCTTCCAGGGCTTTCTGGTACAAGATTCGAAACAAGTCCTCTGTATCCGGTTTTACTCCGAGCGCTTCTGAGAATTCCTTAAAAATTCCCACCCAGGCATTGAGATCCGAGGTGCAGTTATTGGCATGGGACATGGCTACCGGCTTTCCATCCGGTGTTGTGACCATATCAAGCTCCGGATAGACCTTGGACAGATCCTGATCCAGAACTACCATGGCAAAGGCCGAGGTTCCTGCCGATATATTTCCGGTATGAGCTGCCACGCTCTTGGTAGCGGTCATTCCAGTCCCTGCATCTCCCTCCGGGGGACAGACAGGACATCCTGCCTCCAATTGACCCGTGGGATCCAGCAGCAGTGCGCCTTCCTCGGTCAGGTTTCCGGCCCAATCTCCGGCCATCTTTACCCGGGGGAGGATATCCTTTATCTTTTGAGAAAATCCATGTTTCCGCGCCAATTGATCAAACTTTTCTATCATGATGTCCGAATAATCACCGGCAGAACCATCTATAGGAAACATCCCGGAGGCATCGCCGATTCCCAAGACTTGTTCCCCGGTCAGCTTCCAATGGACATAGCCCGCCAGGGTGGTCATATAGGCAACCTGCGAGAGATGATCTTCCCCGTTCAAAATAGCCTGGTATAAATGGGCAATGCTCCATCTCTGAGGAATATGAAAGTCCAACAGATCGGTTAATTCCTGCGCTGCCTGACCGCTTATGCTATTGCGCCAGGTTCGGAAGGGAACCAGGAGATTCTGCCTGGCGTCAAAGACCAGGTATCCATGCATCATGGCGCTGATACCTAAAGCTTTAATCTGATGTAGGTCGGCCTGCCATTTTTGTTTCAGATCCTTCTTCAACGCTCTATAGGCGTCCTGTATCCCAGACCAGACATCCTCCAGGGAATAAGTCCAGATCTGATTTTCCAGGCGATTCTCCCATTCGTGACTCCCAAAGGCCAGGGGATTTCCCACAGAATCCACCAGGACTGCCTTAATCCGCGTAGATCCCAGTTCTATTCCCAGAATACCATTTTTTCCCTGCTCTTTGCAATGCTCTTTCATCAGCTGTCCTCCTCTTCGCTTCTACCTACCGATAATAAACCGAGTTCCAGCGCAGCTCCTGACGCAGCCGGGGAATCCTGGTGTCCTGGTCAATCACAATACACTCGATTCCCATGGCATCTGCCCAGTCCCTCATTTGGTTTGCGGTCAGGTCATAGGTAAAGGCCGTATGATGGGCGCCACCTGCATAGATCCATGCCTCAGCGCCTACCTGCAGATTGGGCTGGGGGATCCAGAAATTCGTTGCTACCGGAAGACGAGGCATGGCTTTCTCTGTTTTTTGACAGGTCACCTCATTGACAATGAGACGAAATCGGCTGCCCAGATCAATGAGGGACACAGCAATGCCGGGACCCTCCTTGGAAGTAAAAACCAGCCTGGCCGGATCTTCTCTCTCTCCCATAGAAAGGGGACAGCAGCGGATAGAAATCGGACCCTCTGCGATGGAGGGACATACCTCCAGCATATGAGCCTCCAAAATGCCTTCCTTGCCGGGCACCAGATTATAGGTATAATCTTCCATGAAAGAGGTGCCCTTTGCTCCTGCCTGATCCTGGGTCATGCATTTCATCAGGCGCACCAGGGCAGCTGTCTTCCAGTCTCCCTCGCCTCCAAAGCCATAACCCTTTTGCATGAGGCGTTGTATGGCCAGACCCGGCAGCTGCTTCAGCTTGCCCAGATCTCCAAAATGGGTCACAATAGCCTGGTAGTTCTTTTCTTCCAAAAAACGTTCGAAACCGATCTCCATACCAGCTTGTACGGCTACATGGCGGCGAAACTCTGCCGGATCCCTTCCCTCCTCCTCCAGGGCATAGATATCGTAGTATTCCTCCACCAGTCTTTGGATCTCTTCGGGACTTACCTGACTGACATACTCCTCGATCTCCTTCACCGGCCAGGCGTCAATCTCCCAGCCAAATTTGATTTGCGCCTCAACCTTGTCTCCCTCCGTCACAGCTACATTGCGCATATTGTCGGCAATCCGGCACACCCTGATCTGGCGGCTCTCCATAAGGCCAACTGCGGTAATCATCCAGTCGGCTATCCGTTTCTGCAAGCCTTCCTCCCTCCAATACCCCATCATTACCTTTCGTTCGATCCCCATCCGAGTCATCACATGACCGAATTCCCGATCGCCATGAGCCGATTGGTTTTCATTCATGAAATCCATATCAATGGTATCGTAGGGAATTTCCTGATTGTATTGGGTATGAAGGTGCAGCAAGGCCTTCCGGTAGTCCTGCAGACCAGGGATCCAGGCTTTGGCCGGGGAAAAGGTATGCATCCAGACGATCAGGCCGGCACAGGAGGGATCGGCATTCGCTTCATTCATAGTTTTGCGGATCAAAGCATTCGTAATCAGGGTAGGCTTCCAAACCACCTCAAAGGGCAGGTGACCGGAAGCATTCAAGGTGTCCACCATCTCTCTTGCATGGGCAGCCACGTGCTCCAGACATTCTTCTCCATATAAATCCTGGGAACCTGTACAAAACCAAAATTGATATTGCCTGTTATTTTTCTTCATTCTTCTTCACCTATGAAAGTCTCTGTTGACTGGCGAATGATTAATTCCGGCGGAATCAGGCGCAGCACCTTGCTTGTCTCATCCGGTATTCCGCGAATTCTTTCCAAAAGGAGTTCTGCGGCCATTTTTCCCAATTCTTCCTGGGGATGCGTCACAGTTGTCAATCCCGGAAGACCATCTGCTCCCCGGACGGAGTTATCGTAGCCGGTGACGGCAATCTGATCCGGCACGGACAGGTGCCTGTTCCGCAGAAATTCCAGAATCTGTACAGCAATCTGGTCGTTATAGCAAGCCACGGCATCCACGTCAGGATGGTCTGCCAATAGCTTTTCCAGGGCAAAGGAGGGCTTTGTTTTGCGATCCTCTGTATGATACCAGATCACCAGTTCCGGATCATAGAAAATACCTGCCTCCTGCAAGGCCATCACGTATCCTTTGTGCCGCCCTGCTCCCTGGCTGTCATCCGCCTTGAAAATACCTGCAATTCTGCGCCTGCCTCTCTCGAGCAAATGCTTCACCAACAGATATTCTCCCCGGCAATCGTCCATCAAAAGCTCCGGCTTGTCCTCCATCTGAGGATAATGACCCTGGATAAAGACATAGGGAATGCCATACTCCTCCAGTTGTTGATACAAGTGCAAATGTTTACACAGGATCTGACTTTTACTGGGCTCTATGATGAGACCATCAATGGGCTTATGCAGCAATTCCTCCAGAATCTGTGCCTCCCGGCTTCGGGAATTTCCCGTATTTTTTAAGATAATACTGTAACCATTGGCGCTTAAAACCTGGTCAATGCCCTGGATGAGCCGAGGAAAAATGTAGTCCGACAGATAGGTGGTAACCACTGCAATGTTCTTAGACTCCACCCGGTGCAAAGTCTGTTCTGTGCAAAAGGTCCCTTTTCCGTGGATTGCTCTCACATAACCCTCATTTTCCAGAATGGCAAAGGCCTTTCTCACCGTATGCCGACTTACCCCATACTTCTGTACCAGTTCATTCTCCGAGGGCAGCTGATCCCCCGCCTTAATTTCACCGGAAAGCATCCTCTCTCTCAAATCTTCCATCAACAGATAATATTTTGCTTTTCCTGTCTCCATGTTTCCTCCGTAGCCTAGGATTCGGAATACTTCTTTTTGTATACACCTCTATCTTACAACTTGTACGGTCCTCTTTACAAGTTGTATCTTTACTCTGAAAGCCCCGGACAAGTCACCGAGGATGTTTCTGTTGTAAATGCCTTCCAAATTGGGTATACTCTTGGATAGAGTTTTGATGGATCTTTTGATGTGGATGGATCTTTTTGATATGGGAGGTTTTCTTATGGCATTTGATGGAATTACCATTGCGAATATACGTTATGAATTAGAGACTGCCCTGGTGGGGGGACGGATCTCCAAGATTGCCCAGCCGGAGGCGGATGAACTCCTGATTACAGTAAAAAATGGCAAGGAGCAGTTTCGCCTGCTCCTGTCTGCCAGTGCCTCCCTGCCTTTGGTCTACCTGACGGACCAGAATAAGCCCAGCCCTATGACAGCCCCGAATTTCTGCATGCTGCTGCGCAAGCATATTGGCAGCGGGCGGATCCTTTCCATTGAGCAGCCGGGGCTGGAGCGAATCCTGGTCTTTCACATTGAACACCGCAACGAGCTGGGGGATCTCTGCACCAAGAAGCTGGTGGCGGAGATTATGGGCAAGCACAGCAACCTGATCTTCTGCACGCAGGAGGATCAGATTCTGGATTCCATCAAGCATGTGTCGGCTCACATGAGTTCTGTGCGGGAGGTTTTGCCCGGGCGAACCTACTTCATTCCCCAGACCCAGGAGAAGAAGGATCCCCTGACCATTACCCAGGAGGAATTTACTTCCTTTGTCTGTGCTAAACCCTGCCCTATCTACAAGGCAATTTACGGCTCTCTCACCGGCTTTTCTCCTCTCATGGCGGAAGAACTTTGCTATCGGGCTTCCATCGATGGCAATCTATCAGCGGAATCTCTGGAGGCGACGGCTCGTCTTCACCTCTTCCATACCTTTGAGCGGATGATGGAGGAAGTAAAAACCCATGCCTTCTCTCCTGCTATCCTCTATCAGGGACGGGAGCCCTTTGAATTCGCTTCCCTGGAACTGACCCAATATCAGGATTATCAGGCGGTTTCCTTTTCTTCCGTTTCTCAGCTTCTGGAAACTTACTATGCGGACAAGAACCGTATCACCCGCATCCGCCAGAAGTCCGCAGATCTGCGGCGGATCGTGACCACGGCTCTGGAGAGAAATGTCAAGAAGCTGAATCTGCAGGAGAAGCAGGTCCATGATACCCAAAAGAAGGATAAATACCGGATCTACGGGGAATTGCTCAATACCTACGGCTACAGCCTGGAGGAGGGGGCCAAGGAGCTGTCTGCCATTAATTATTATACCGGAGAGCCCATCACGGTTCCCCTGGATCCCACCCTGTCCCCGGCGGACAATGCCAGGAAATATTTTGACCGCTATGGCAAACTAAAGCGGACGGCGGAGGCTTTGGACGGCCAGATTCGGGAAACCCAGTCGGATATCGCCCATCTGGAAAGCATCAGTGCCTCCCTGGATCTGGCTCTGGAGGAAAATGACCTGGCTCAGATCCGGGAGGAATTGTCGGAATACGGCTACATCCGCTATAAGAACCTTCCCGGCAGGAAGAAGCAAAAAGTAGTCTCCCAGCCTCTTCATTTCCGATCCGCACAAGGTTTTGATATCTATGTAGGCAAGAATAATTATCAGAATGAGGATTTATCCTTCAAGCTGGCCTCCGGCAGCGACTGGTGGTTCCATGCCAAGGGCATTCCCGGCTCCCATGTGATTGTAAAGGCTCAGGGGCAGGAATTGCCGGATTCTGTCTTCGAAGAAGCCGGCCGGCTGGCCGCCTATTACTCCAAGGGGCGGCAGGCGCCCAAGGTGGAGGTGGACTATACCCAGAAAAAGAACCTGCGCAAGCCAGCTGGCGCCAAGCCGGGCTTCGTGATCTACCATACCAACTACTCCCTGATGGCAGAACCCCAGATCCGAGACATCCGGGAGATAAAATAACCCCTCCCCCTATGTGTTACCGGAATTTGACAAAGATTTCATAGAAAATTCATTCTTTTTTCTATGCCCCTATGCTATACTAAACTTCTGATATATCCTTTTGCAACAACCGGTTTAGATAAAGTTGGCCGACGGAATTACCCGGTTGTTTCGAAAGGGATATAG
>CAVLCU010000039.1:0-10144 GCA_963661545.1 Lachnospiraceae bacterium
CCGCCGGTATCAACAATCCGCCCTATCGGGCTACTTGTCGATACCGGCTTGCCCGTCCGATATCCACAAGCTGTGGTATGCGAGCATCCCACAGCTTGTGTCTGCCGTCCGGGGCTTTCAGAGTAAAAAGGAGACGAGATTTTGGAGAATTTGCGTAAGAAACCCACAGTTTTGATGATTCTTGATGGATATGGTCTCAATGACACCTGTGAGCATAATGCCGTATGCCAGGCCAGAACCCCGGTGATGGATCAGCTCATGAGCCAATGCCCCTTTGTCAGGGGTCAGGCCAGCGGTCTGGCGGTAGGCCTTCCCGAAGGTCAGATGGGCAACTCTGAGGTAGGCCACCTGAATATGGGAGCAGGCCGGATCGTCTATCAGGAGCTGACCCGTATTACCAAAGCCATTGAGGAGGGAGATTTCTTCGAAAATAAGGAGCTCCTGCGGGCAGTGAACAATGCCAAGACCAGGAATTCCGCCCTGCATCTCTACGGCCTCCTGTCCGATGGCGGTGTTCACAGCCATATCACCCACCTCTACGGCCTCCTGGAGCTGGCCAAGAGACAGGGTCTGGAAAAGGTCTATGTGCATTGCTTCCTGGATGGGAGGGATACTCCTCCCACCTCCGGCAAGGGATATGTGGAGGAACTGCAGGCCAAGATGCAGGAGCTGGGCCTGGGCCAGATCGGGGTGATTTCCGGCAGATATTATGCCATGGACAGAGACAATCGCTGGGATCGGGTGGAGAAGGCCTATCTGGCCCTGACCCAGGGTCAGGGGGTAGAGGGAGGCAGCGATGCGGCGGCAGCTGTCCAGGCCTCCTATGAGGAAGACAAAACCGACGAATTCATGCTTCCCACCGTGATGACCCAGGATGGAAAACCGGTGGCCAGAATCCAGGACGGGGATTCGGTGATTTTCTTTAATTTCCGCCCGGACAGAGCCAGGGAGATTACCCGGGCCTTCTGTGATCCGGAATTCACAGGCTTTGCCAGAGAGAAGCTGCTGAACCTGACCTATGTCTGCTTTACCGAGTATGACGAGACCATTCCCAACAAGACCGTAGCCTTCCAAAAGGAGGAAGTGAAGAATACCTTCGGCCAGTACCTGGCAGCCCACCATATGACCCAGGCAAGGATCGCCGAAACGGAGAAATATGCCCATGTAACCTTCTTCTTCAATGGAGGTATCGAGGAGCCCAATCCCGGGGAGGATCGGATCCTGGTCAATTCTCCCAAGGTAGCTACCTATGATCTGAAGCCGGAGATGAGCGCCTATGAGGTCTGCGACCGCCTGGTGGAGGCCATGGGATCCGGAAAATACGATGTCATTATCGTCAACTTTGCCAATCCGGATATGGTAGGCCATACCGGGGTGGAACAGGCAGCCATCCAGGCCATCGAGGCGGTGGATCAATGCGTAGGCAGAGCGGTGGAGGCCTTGAAGGCCGCCGGGGGTCAGATGTTCCTCTGCGCCGACCATGGCAATGCCGAGCAGCTGGTGGATCCGGTTACCGGGGAACCCTTTACCGCCCATACCACCAATCCGGTTCCCTTCCTTCTGGTCAATGCAGATCCCTCCTATGGTTTGGCCCAGGGAGGCAAGCTGGCGGATATCGTGCCCACCCTGATTGATCTCATGGGCATGGAACAGCCTGCAGAAATGACCGGCAAGTCTCTGCTGGTGCGAAACGCATAAAAACAAGAGCCATCTGACTTTCTCGTCATCAGATGGCTCTTTACGTATGGGATAAATCATTCATGTCTTTGGTGGTCCGTACCGTCCTTTCTGTAAAATTATGAGGTAACTCGCTTATTAGATCGGTGGTCTGTCCTCCTTTGCTTTTGTTAGGATTAGTATAACAAAGAAAAGGAAGGATGTCAAGAAGAAAATAGAAAAAAATTATGAAATAAAAGAAGAGTCTATTTCAATAATGGAATTGATAAAATATTCTGACAATATAAAAGAAAGGCGGAGCTTATGAAATTTGTGATTCAACGGGTGCAATCTGCCAGCGTGAAGGTAGAAGGAGAGGTCATAGGAGGGATCGGTCGGGGATACCTGGTTTTGATTGGGGTAGGCCGGGAGGACACAGAGGCAGATGCGGATAAATATCTGCGGAAAATGCTGAATCTGCGGATTTTCGAGGATGACCAGGGCAAGACCAATCTCTCCCTGGGGGATGTGGGGGGACAGCTGCTGCTGGTGTCCCAATTTACCCTCTATGCCAATTGTAAGAAGGGAAACCGCCCCAGCTTTGTGGAGGCAGGAGATCCCAGGGAAGCGGAAAGACTCTATCAATATATCATCGAGAAGGCCAGGGATCAGGTAGAGGTAGTGGAGACAGGAAGCTTTGGCGCCCATATGGAGGTGTCCCTGGTCAATGACGGCCCCTTTACCATGATCCTGGAGGATCTGTAGACAGACCTGGCAAAGGAGACCTGCCGCCAAAGGGAGAGACCTGCCGCCAAAGGAGACCTGCCGCCAGAGGGAGAGACCTGCCGCGGGGAGGTTCCCTGCCATGGGGAGGTACCTGCCAGAGAAGAGGCGGAGGCTTGCGGCGATTTTTCTGGGGATAGGGCTTGTATCTTGGGATAGAAATGTGGTACTGTATACGGGAAAGAATGCAGGGAGGAAGAAGCATGAGCGGACAAAGAAGAAGGGAAAGGCAGCCCAGGGAAGAGAGAAGGAGTCCCTGGCTGGATAGGAGGAAACGCCAGCTGCGTCGCCGCCTGACGGCTGCAGGTCTGGCAGTGGCTGCTGCGGTAGCTGCGATTGTGGTCATATCCGGAGCCGCCGGGAGAGGGGGACAGGATCCATCCTCCGGCAGTCAGACTGCTCAGGGTGGGTCGAAGGGCTCCCAGCAGGAAGCTCAGAGCCAGTCGGAATCCAGAGACTTGTTGATTTCCGATCAGACAGGTAATCCGGCGCCGGCGGAAGAGGACAGCCAGGCCATAGCCAGGGCGGAAGAGGCTCGCCGGGAGGCCGAGGAGAAGGCGGCAGCCGAGAGAGAGGCCGCCAAGGTGGATACCTCCATCCATATCCGTATGGTGGGAGATGTCATCCTTCATGATGCGGTATGCAGCGTCAGTCAGACCCCGGAGGGATATTGCTTTGATCCCCTCTTTGCCAATGTCACAGCCTCCGTGCAGGAGGCAGATATCTCTATTGCCAATCAGGAATCCATCCTGGGAGGGGCAGAGCTGGGCATCAGCGGATATCCGGCCTTCAACAGCCCCTACGAGGAGGGGGACGCTTTGGTCAATGCCGGCTTCCGGGTCATCCTGCAGGCCTCCAACCATACCCTGGATCAGGGAGCCCAGGGCGTCTACAATTGCCTGAACTATTGGTCCACCAGCCATCCGGACATTGCTATTCTGGGAATATCTGCCACGCCGGAGGCCGCTTCCAATATCTATGTCTATGAGAAGGAAGGCTTTCGGATCGCCATCCTGAACTATACCTACGGAACCAATGCCTATGAGGGTCTGCTGGCAGATCCCACCACCTCCTGCCTTCTGAATGTGCTGGAGGAGACCAAGGTAGCCTCCGACATTGCCCGAGCCAGGGAAATGGCAGATTTCATCATTGTCTGTCCCCACTGGGGCAACGAATATGAGAACTTTCCCAGCGACCAGCAGGAATATTGGAAGAATTTCTTCTTCGACCAGGGAGTCAACCTGGTAATCGGAGCCCATCCCCATGTGATTCAGCCGGTGGAAATGGTGGTGGATGAAACTACCGGGCGCCAGATGCTGGTCTACTATTCTCTGGGCAACTTTGTATCCAACCAGTCCTATGCCAATACCATGGTGGGAGCTATGGCAGATGTGACCGTTCACAAGAAGGGAACCCAGATCTACTTTGAAGACTATGGAGTCAAGCCCCTGGTTACCCACAAGGGCTGGAACCAGCAGAGCTTTACCACCTATTTTCTGCAGGATTATACCTCAGACATGGCCAGCCAGAACGGAATCCTGCAGGAAGACAATGGATTCTCCCTGGAATACTGTCAGCAGCTTTGCAGGGAAGTCTTCGGGGACCTCTACCAGGGATGAGCCGGCTTGCCTGTCCGGGGGATTTCTATGAAAAATCGGTTGAAATCTACCGGTGGCTGTGGTAGAATATGGCTTGAAATGCAGGAGGTAGAAGAGCTATGGCAGTAGTCATCCGAACAATTTTGACCGTAATATTCGCAATAGATTGTATTGCACTGGTTGTTGTAGTATTGATGCAGCAGGGCAAGGATCAGGGACTGGGAGCCTTGGCCGGTGGTATGTCCGATACCTATTGGAGCCGGAACAAGGGACGGTCCGCAGAAGGGAACCTGAAGAAGATCACCCGGCTGATGGCAATCGCATTTATCGTACTGGCGGTAGTGCTGAATGTGAACTTTTGAGGAAGGGGCTGTTGCATGCAGAGGTATGCAGCAGTCTTTTTTTCTCTGCCCGGCAGGCAGAGCGACAAGCAGCAGTCATGCAGAAGGGAATGGAGGAAGAAGGGATGAGCAAGGAAAAGGACAGCCGCCTGATTGCCAACAACAAGAAGGCCTATCATGATTATTTTATTGAGGATAAATACGAGGCAGGCATCGCCCTTCACGGGACGGAGGTAAAGTCCCTGCGGATGGGTAAGTGCTCCATCAAGGAATCCTTTATCCGGATAGAGAAAAATGAGGTATACATCTACGGGATGCATATCAGCCCCTACGAAAAGGGGAACATTTTCAACAAGGATCCCCTGCGGGTCAGGAAGCTGCTCCTGCACAAGGAGGAGATCCGCAAGCTCCAGGGTAAGATTGCAGAGAAGGGCTATACCCTGGTTCCCCTGCAGGTATATTTTCACAAATCCCTGATTAAGGTGGAGATTGGCCTGGCCAAGGGCAAGAAGCTCTACGACAAGCGCCAGGACATCGCCAAGAAGGATCAAAGGCGGGAGGCAGAGAGGGATTTCAAGGTGAAAAACCTCTATTGAGGGCAAGGGGAGAGTCCCACTTGCCCTGGGAGGAGAAAGGGAAGCAAAAGACTGCAGCTGACCTTGGGAAAGGGGCTTGACGCAGGAAAAGACTTGTGTTACATTTTTCATAGAAGCAAGGGCTTGTACTGGTTTCGACGGGGATTTTGAAGTTTGGGAAGCCATCCGCAGCTCCGGGACTGCGTATCAACCTGGGATTAAATTTAAACGCAGACAATAAAGAATTAGCGTTCGCTGCTTGATAGCAGCTGTCGGGTAACAGGTTCCCGCGCCTGCTATACCGGCATCAAATGATGCGGGGCACTTTCCCTCCTAAGCTTTGCGGAGAGAAAAGAACTTATGAAGCTACTGAAACCATAAGCCTGTCATCCGGCGTATGGCAGAGGGAATGACAAAAGAATGACTGTGATGGGAGATGCCTGAATGGACAGATTTTCGGACGCGGGTTCGATTCCCGCCAGGTCCATTGAGACCACGGCAGACAAGGAGAGGCAGATATGCCATGGGCCACATTCGGAGAGATTCGGATGTGGCACTTGTTTTGTTGGGATATGGGTTGTTTTGCCCGCCTTGGGATTGACAGGGGTAGAGAGATTTGGCATAATAAGATACAGTCGATTGGACAATGCGGAGGGCTGCTCCATGGACAAGCGGAAGAAGCTTCCCATCGGAATCGAGAATTTTGAGGAGATTCGGCGGGAGGGATTTTATTATGTAGACAAGACAGGCTTCATTGAGGATTTGCTGGAGAATTGGGGCAAGGTGAATCTTTTTACCCGCCCTCGGCGTTTTGGCAAATCTCTCAACATGAATATATAGAAGAGAAGGGATATGGTGCCCTGCTGCGCAGGGAGGAGATGAAGAGGATCTACAAATACGGGATAGCCTGCTATAAGAAGAGCTGTCGTGTGGTATGTGTCTGTGAGTCCTGTGGTCAGGAGGTTTCCGTGGAATGAAAGAGGGTACGGTGTGACCTTGGTTTGCAACTGTAGGTGAGAGGCTGGGAGATAATGTTGATGAGATTGAATAAGAATTATGTATTGCGAGAGATTGCCGGTGATTATATCCTGATTCCTACCGGGGATGCCGTGCTGAAGTTCAATGGTCTTGTAACTCTCAACGAGGTGGGTGTATCTATCTGGAAGCAGTTGAGCGACGGCAGGGGAAGGGATCTGGATAGCCTGGTGGCAGGTATTCTGGAGGAATACGATGTAGACCAGGAGACCGCCCGGGAGGATGTCAGCGAATTCCTGGACAAGCTGGTTGAGGCGGATATTCTGGAAAGGGAAGAAGCATGACAAGGGTGGAGAGTAAGCCCGGGAAGAAAAAGGCAGCTGCATCGGAGGATGGGGGTGCGGGGGAATATCCCAGGAGAATAGATAAGTCCCAGGTTCTGGAAGAGAGGCTGGAAGAATTCCCCATCCTCTACCTGGAGGCAGCCGCAGCCGCAGGCAAGACCACAGCCCTGAACTTCTTGCTGGAGAAGCATCCCGACCAGAGATGGGTATGGCTGGATATGGCCTGGGAATGCAAAAGGCCAAAGGAGCTGCAAGGGAAAGTGGAGGATCTGACCCGGCAGGTGAGGGAGGAGCCCCTGTGGATGGTATGGGACCACATGCCCCCCAGGCTGGCAGCAGAGCTGGTGCCGGCGATGACGGAGCTTCTGGAAGTGGCAGCAGAATCCACCACAGAGGAGGAAAGAACGACTATCCCAGGTAATGGGGCAGGAGATGGGGCAAGAGACACAAGGACTCAGAGCAGACGGGTGTTATTCCTCAGCCGGGAGAAGCCGGAGGGATGGCTCCTGCCTTTTTTATGGAAAGAAAAGCTGGGAATGGTCTCTCACAAGGACCTTTTGTTAAGTCGGGAAGAGGTAAGGCAGATGGCAGGTTATTATGGGCGCCTGCCAGAGGCGGATGCGCTCTGGAACCTGTCCGGGGGCTGGGGGGGCTGTGTCAGTATGGCTTTGCGCCTGGCTGTCCGGCCGGAGCTGGCAGAAGCCCCTGTTTCCTATATTTGGCAGACCTATGAGATGGAGGAATATATCCGCCGGGAGATGAGAGGATCCCTGTCAGAGGAGGAAAATAAGATTCTGGATCTGGCCGGATGCTGCCCCTGGGTCAGGGAAGACCTCTGCCATGACCTGCTGAACCAGGCCTGGGGCAAGAAGTCGGACCTGAATCCGGACCTGTTTCGGAGTCTTTTGGAGGATTTGACCAGGAAGGGTTTCCTTCAATGTGATTACGCAGGAGGACGATGGAGGTTGGCCCCTCTCTTTCGGTCCGGTGGCAGGAATAAGAAAAGGGGAGAAAACGAGACCATCAGCAAGACTTTCCGTCAATGCGGTCAATGGTATCAGACCCAGGGCTATGTGAGGGAGGCTTTGGAATGCCTGTCCCGGGGAGGGAATGAGGAGGGCTATCGCCAGTGCATGCTCCGCTATTATAGGAAGATTCCCTTTCTGGGTCTGGATTATTCCCCTGTCCTGTCCTGGCAGGAGGATCAACCGGAGATCCATTATCTCAAGGGCATGTGGCTGCGCTCCCTGCAGGACTTCCGGGGTTTGGACGGAGAAATCGCCTGGCTAGAAGACCTGCTTCGCAAGACGGAGATGCAAGAAGGGGAGACCTCCTCAGGTGCAGCCTGTCAGGAGGGCTCAGGCTCTTCTGACTCAGCCTCCGGACAGAGAATTCGTGAAATAGTACTGAACCTGACCTTTGCGGCGCCGGGGATATCTCTGGAGGAATGGCTATCCCTGGCCAGCCGTCTCTCCGGCCAGTCGGACAAAAACCATCCCTATGAGCTCTACAGCATCATGGGCAATTCCTTCACCTTCCTGTGCGGCCTGCGGGATCTGACCGGCCTCTTTGCCTGCGGGAAGAGGGAGGAGAAGCGCAAGGCTCAGATCTGGAAGACCTGTCTGGGACCCAGGGAATACCTGGCCTACCGCTTGGCTCGCATGGACTATCTCCTGGAGACGGACCAGATTCATGCCCTGACGGAGGAAGACAGAAGTCTTTTGCGGGACATAGAAACAGGGACTAAGCCAGAGGAGGAAGACAGGGCCCTGACCCTGATGGGGTTTTACCTGATTTGCAAGGCCCAGCAGCGCAATATCTGGGGAAATGGAAAGGAAGAAGCCCGGACTTTGGAGAGGAAGCTCCTGGAGTGCGACCATCCCATTTACCGGGAAAATGCCAGGGCTCTGGCGGGGATGTATGCCCCTTATTTCGGAGAGACGGCCAGACTGGCGGAATGGATCCGGAGCATGGAGGCCCATCAGCCGGTGACGGAGGCCACCTATGGACGGATCCTTCTGGTCTGCGCCGGTTTTATCAAGTACCAGAGGCCGGAAAACATCCGCAAGCTTCTGGAAGATCTGCTGGATCATCTGCAAGCCTTTCACTATCAGAGACTGCTGGCGGAGGCCTTATTTCTCCGGGCCCTCCTGGCTTGGGAAGAGGGAAGCGGGGGCAGAAGCACCATGCTCAAGGCAGTCATCCAGGCCTTCCTGGTGGGGGGCAGCGGTCATTATATCCGCTTCTATACCAGCTATGGCAGCAGGGGCCAGGAGCTTCTGGAGGCCTACCGGGAATGGAGCCGCAATACCTCGCCGGAGAGATGGAAGAGGAAGAAGAGATACCATTATGCCAGTCCGGCTCAGATGCCGGAGGAAGACTATCTGGATCTTCTGATCCGTCAGGCAGGCCGTCACAGCCAGAGGGAGAACCGGGCGGCAGCAGAGGAGATTCCCGAGCGCCTGACTGCCATGGAAACCGTGGTTCTCCAGGCCATGAGCAGGGGGCTGAGCAATGGGGAAATCTGTGAGGAGCTGTCCCTGAAGCTCCCCACCGTCAAGAGTCATATCTACAGCATCTACAAGAAGCTGGGGGTCAACAGCCGGGTCCAGGCCATCCTGCGGGGCAAGGAGCGAAGGATCCTGCAGCAATAAGAGGACTTTCCGGAGAAGATCCAGGACAGTTCTGAGCAGGAAAAAGGAAATAGTATAAAATCCAGATATTTTCTCATACTAAAGTACGAATACACAAAAGAACTCAGTTGGTATAATGAAACGGATTGAAATAGTTTTCCGATACTGTTCTGAATAACAATTGAGGAGGAAAGGAAGATATGAGAAAACGAGTATCTAGGAAATTGCTTTCTCTTTTGCTTACGCTGCTTATGGTAACCAGTCTCTTACCCATGACAGCGCTGGCAGAGGAGGAGGTCACCGCAGATTCTTCGGCTGGGTCGGCGGATACGGTACAGACAGCCGAGGCAGGGTCGGATGCGGACCAGGCAGGGGACGAGGAGGAATTGGACCCCGCTGCTGTGGATGCCACATCGGATTCTGAGGAAATTACCTATGTCACCAAGAAACAGGACGTTTCACTGAATGGCGATACCTTTTATCGCAGCCTTCATCTGGACTGCGGGCGGAAGTACTTCAGCGTCAGTGACATCGAGACCATCATTGATTATGCGGCTGAGTCCAACTACACCCATGTAGAGCTGGCCTTTGCCAATGACGGTCTGCGCTTCCTGCTGGATGATATGAGCATCACCGCCAATGACACCACCTACGAGAGTGCCGCTGTGACTGCGGCGATTCAGAAAGGAAATGACGCTTACGACCAGTCAGCCGGCAATAACTCTGCTGCCGATACCACCGAGGAACTGACTGAGGCAGACATGGATACCATTATCCAATATGCCCAGAGCAAGGGGATCGGCATTATTCCCCTGTTCAATGCCCCCGGTCATCTCTATACGGTCATTGAGGCTATGAAGGAGCTTGGCTTAACGGTGGTACCTTCCAACCCTACCACCAGTGGATCCAGCCAAAACATGGCAGTTAGCCCCACAGATGTGGACAGCATCAATTTTGTGCAGGCCCTGGCACAGAAGTATATCACCTACTTTGCCGGTAAGGGCTGCAGCCTGTTCAATATCGCGGCAGACGAATGCGGATTCTCCGATATGGATGATGCAGCATATACGGCCTATGCAAGGCTGGTCAATAGTATGGCAGCTATGGTGCAGAATGCAGGAATGGCTGCCCTGGCCTTTAGCGATGGTTTCTATTATGCAGGCAAGAACCTGGATGAGGGAGTCACCTTCGACACGAATATAGGAACGGATATCTCGACCCTTCCCTTGGATTCCGAAC
>CAVLCU010000039.1:10154-15912 GCA_963661545.1 Lachnospiraceae bacterium
ATATGCAACAGCCGCTTCCCTGGCTGATATGGGCTTCAAGATTATCAATACCAATACCCATTGGTATTATGTAATCGGAAAAGAAACCAGTACAGGAAATAGTAACTGGAATGACTATGCCTATCACCAGGATTATGCGGTCAAGAATATGTCAGCCAGCGGCAGCTGCCTCCAGGTAGACGGAGACAGCACAGGGGCAGTTACTCCTTCCGGCTGTATGGCTGCCATCTGGTGCGACAACCCCAGCGCCAGCGTAAACTGGGAGAATGTAAAAGCTTATGTTGCCGCCTTGAAGACCGGCAATCCGGATTATTTTAAGTCAGAAGATGGAACCGTTACCCCGGATCCGACTCCTGAGGCCGCTGCCCTGACACTAGGAACTGTGGGAAGCGGAGTAACTGTCAAGGGCAGTGAGGTTACCCTTAGCCCATCGGATTCCAAGGAGAGCGGATGGACCCTGCAGTTGAATGTGGGGGACGGCACGGAGAATGCCTCCTATAGCTGGACAACCACGAATGACAGTGTCGCCACGGTAGCGGAGGGATTGGTTTCCTTCACCGGCACAGCCGGACAGGTTACCATCCAGGCTGCTGAGAATGTCAGTGAAGCCGATGCCAATGGAGGAATTGCCACCATTGCGGAAGGACAGGATACCTCCGAGGCCAGCGGTACTGTATTAAGCCTTACCTTCAACGTGGCTCTGGCATCCAATGATGGATCAACGACAGAAACCACAACAAAGAGCATAGCTGTGACGGTAGGACAAACTGTGACGGATACCATCCAGGGGACCAACCTCTATGTGGAGGGAACTTCCTATACAACAGCAGATTCAGACATAGCAACCGTCGTAAGCGTAAGCGGAACGGATCGTATAGCTCCCACTCTGGGCAGTAAGATTTCCCTTAGCAGTAGTGGAGCCAGTGGTGTGATTTCAGATGGAAATGGAAACTACCTGGTGATTGACGACAGCGGGAACATTTCCAATACAAATGATATCACGACAGCCACCACCTTTACTGCGACGTACTCCAGCAATAGCAGGAAATATGCGCTGCAAGGTAACAACAAGTATCTGACTGTCAGTTCAAGTGCGCTTTCTACAAGTAGCTCGCAGAGTTATAGTTGGAGCTATAATAGCAGCAATGGATTTTTCTACAGTAGTGGGCGTGGTAGTAGTACGAGCACTCTATATTTGAGATACAACAGCGGATGGACCTTAAGCAGCTCTAGCGGCAGTGGAACAGCGGGGGCTTTGTACTCTGTTACTGAGGGAACACCTGCCTCCACCACTATTACCTTTAATGGCATTGCAGCTGGCACAACGACATCTACCATCGGAACGGTTACGTATAAGATCACGGTTACCACGGAGGATCTGTCCCAGGTCACTCCGCTGCCGGTGCAGACCTGGCTGACCAACTGTCTGGTTCGCTTTTCGGATGATATTACTACAGCATCAACAGGCGGCTATAGTTCTGCAAAAGCATACTATCTAAATATTCCTGCCACTGCTCTTGGAGTATATAGTGAAGAAGGAGCAGCCTTATCTGAACTTTTCCCGACAGAAACAGGTGTGAAGGAATGCGGTGGGACTTATTATGATTCTTCGCTTCAATCAACTAGCATTACCACTGATTGGGCTAGCAGAACAGCATTTGAGATTGTGCCCTTCAAGGGAATGATGCACAGCAGTGATGTTCAGACCGTTTGGGGTTCGGATTATTCCAATGACACATGTTCATCCTTTTATTATATCCGGTATCAGGGGGGGGATTGGCAGGCATCTTCTGATAGGACAAATTGGACGACAATTGATACGTCTGCCCTGGGTAAGACTACAGGTTCTTCTGACAGCAGTGGCACTCAGCTTGTTGTTTATTACATGATGCGTACTCAGATTACAGATGAGGTTATCACAGATGTGGCAGACTGGGGCTGGAGGAATACTCAGACGGAATATTCCAGTCATATAAGCAGTAAGGACTATGTTATTCTGGATTTTGCGGTGAAGTATGAAGATAGTACGCGTAATCCGGATGCCTTCCCACAAGATGGGAAAACCTTCCTTTTCCATTGCACCAGCGGCGAGGGTGGAGTAGTTGGTAGTGGTTCTACGCGTTATCGTCAGCTGAATAATTTTCGGGGTCTGAATACTGGTGACTATGAGGTATATATGGTTACAGTCACCATGACCAACGATGCCTCAGGAACTGCTATCAGTGATACCACATCCTATAGCTACGATGGAACGGAACAGATTGTATGGGCCATTGATGAGGAGACTCGAACGAACAGCAGGCTGGCGGATTATACATCCATCTCCGGAAGTGACAGTATATACAGCGGCTGTAAGATAGGGGGAGATCCCTATATCCGGGGCGTTGAGGTCTATAACCAGCATGGCGTCTTGATTACCTATTATGTCCGTGCAAAGAAGACCACGGATACCTTGACCGTCAATTATTATGAAGAGGGTTCTGGCACGCCCTTCTACACCTATAATATCCTTGTTGATGGGGACACTACCTTCAATAGTGAGTTCGGCATGAACGAGAGTGGTGTCTTGGTTAATAATACTGTTGTAAACTCCCTGGGGGTTACCCAAACGGTTCAGTCTGACCTGAAGCAGATGCCTGCAGTTCCGGCTCAATATCGCTATCAGGATTATACCTTGAAGAGTGCGGGTAAATCAGAGGATCTTAAGACGGCCAACCTTTATTACAGCTTTAATAGTTCCAAAACCTTTGTGGTTGATTTTGGCCTTCCTTTGACCATTCAACCGAAGGATATCAATGCAGGGCTGGGTGGAGAAGGTGTAGCCATCACGAATGTTACGGTTTCTTATTCAAATGTTTATGCTGCAATTAGCCCAGATTCCGAAACGCATTCTATCACCTACGCTCTGAAGACCATGCTGAATGGTAAGGATACCTTTGGCGTGCAATACACAGGCACCTTGTCTACAGAGTCGGGAAGTCAGGACGGAAGTACGGTAGAATATACGGTTTCGGTGATTCCCGCCACCAGCGTTTATTATGAGGATAGCTTTGCTACCTTCAAGGATGGGGCAGATGCCCAGGGTACTGTCAATGCTCAGTGGACGATCGATGGCACAACTGCAGCAGACAGGACACAGGCCTTGGATGAATTGGGTGCTGCTACCGCAAATGTATACGGCTATGATCCGGCTTATGCGAATGATACCACCTTCTCCCTGGGCAGTGCACACAAGGTAACAGTAAGCAGTGCCATGGCGGCAGAAGGCGTAACCTGGCCGACAGCAGAATTTACCTTCAAGGGCACCGGCTTTGATATTATCAGCTTAACCGACAACAATTCCGGAGCCATATACGTGGATGTAATCCGTACATCAGACAAAACAAAGGTAAAGAGCCTTGTTGTCAATAACTATTACGGCTATACCTATGATTCCGATACTGACACCTGGACTGCTGCATCGGGTACGGACAATAATGCTTTATATCAGATTCCTGTGATCAAGGTCAGTGGTCTGGACTATGCAGAGTATCAGGTTGTGATCAAGGTTGGCTATTCCTCTTATCAGGATAAGACCGGTGATGGCTCATATTCCTTCTGGCTGGATGCAGTAAGGGTCTATGATCCGGCAGGAAGAAGTCTGGATGATAGCTATGCCAAGGACGGTGAAGCAGATCCGACCTATGTAGAGATGCGTAAGGTTCTGCTGAGTAGTGAGGAGCTTACATCCTTGGCTGACAGTAGCCAGGCCGCATCGGGAGTGGTATTTATCGATGGTAAGGGAAGCGCAGCGACCCTTACTGATTACACAAATTACGGACCCAATCACGAGGTTTACCTGGCAAAGAATCAGGCAATCGCCTTCAAGATTGACAATGCCTCCTCTTATACCGATATACAGCTGGGGATTAAGAGTACCGGTGGTTCCACTAGTGCAGTCTACACCATCAAGGTAGATGGTTCTACAGGTTCTGAGAGCAAGACAGTGGCAACCGCTACGGATATGTACTATAGTATTAAGGAGTATGCAGGCGAGGGTAAGACGGTCACGATAACCAACACGGGCGACACCATTCTCTCCCTCACTAACCTGAAGCTGATTCCGGGATATTCCGGGACTTCGGAGGATGCATCCGAGACTGAGACTCTTTCCTTGCTGAGCATGACCTACAGCGATGCTTTGCAGGCGGTTAGCCTGGTGGATGAGGTTCTTCATCCCATCGTGGAGCCGGCACAGACCTTTGAGCCGGAGACCTTTGAGGCCAGCTGGACCTCCAATGTGAGAAAGGGTGATCGGGCGACCTTGACGGTGAAGGCTTCTCAGGACGTGGAAGCCATCCAGGTAGACGGACAGACAATCAGTTCTTATCGCACCCGTACCCAGCGCAGCGGATTCGGCAGAAGAGCCAAGAGTATCACTTACAGAGAATTTACCTATACCATTACGGCTCAGGCAAGTGCTGACTATACGGTAACAGCTGTGAATGCTGAGGGCACACAAAGCCAGCCCATCACAGCAAGTCTCACGGTGAAGGAAAGCAGGAATCCCTTCAGCAGCATGTGGAACTGGTTCAAAAGCTTGTTTTAAGGGAAGGGGTGAAAGACAATGAAAAAAGCATATGTAAAACCCGAACTTTATTTCGAGGATTTTGAACTGAGTGAAAATATGGCTACAGGATGTGGTATGATTACAAAACAGCTGGGTAAGGATGCTTGTGGATTCGATGATGGAGTAACTACTATCTTTATATCTACAAATACTGGCTGCAAATATACCGCAGAGGATGGATACGGTAGTATCTGCTATCATGTTCCTACAGACGCTGGAATGTTATTCACATCATGATTGAATGACACAGATGAAATGCCCTGCCCTATCCGGGCAGGGCATTTTGTGGAAAGGGAGATTCTTATGAAGAAAGTTACAAGCCTCCTGCTGGCTCTGGCCCTTGTGCTGACGGCAGGTGCCTGTGGGAAAGCCAGCAAGGAGGAGGGGGAGGGAGGGTCTGCCTCTTCCTCCTCTGTGGATTCCCAGTCTCAGTCTCAGGAAGATAGGGAGACCTCTTCCGGTTCCGGCCAGGGGGCGGAGGGAGGGGAAGCAGGCTGGGATGCAGGCTATGGCTTGCAGGTGGTCAGTCTGGAGCCTTATTCTGGTCTCTTTGTGGAGGACGGGTCGGATGAAACCGTGTCGGATATCTGTGCCATTCGGGTAAAGAATACCGGGGAGGAGACGGTTCAATATGCCCATCTGACCATGACCCTGGGAGAGACCGTCTATGAATTTGATCTCAGCACCCTTCCCCCGGCCAGGGAAGTCCAGCTTCTGGATCTGAATCGTCAGGCTGTCCCTGAGAGTACAGAAGGGATATCCCTTGCTGTAGCTGACTATGCGGCATTTTCGAAGGAACCCTCCATGAATGAGGAGGTATTGGAGATTAGTGCCCAGGATACCGCCATCACCATTACCAATCGGTCCGATCAGGATATGAGTCAGGTCTATGTCTATTATAAGCTGGATTATGGCGGCTTTTACCTGGGGGGCATTACCTATCGGGTGGGTGCGTCCGAACTGGCAGCAGGGGCGTCCACCACCTGCTATGCCGGTCACTATACCAGCGATGAGTGCAGCCTGATGTTTACGACCTATGTATATTGAAAGATTTACCTTTGGCGGGATTACCCTGGAATTGCAAGGGGAGGAGGCCTGGTTTCCCTCCGAGACTTGCAGTCCCTTTCATGCCGGGGAGGGGGACAAGGC
>CAVLCU010000039.1:15922-18472 GCA_963661545.1 Lachnospiraceae bacterium
ATGTTATTCTTTTGGACTATCAGGAAGACCTGCCCCGGATTCCGGCAGATGCAAGGCATAAGAACAATCTTTATCGCTGGCAGGATGGGCAGGGGCAGCATAGCCTCAAAAACTATGGGGAAAAGCAATTTTCCTATGGGATACGCAAGGGAAGGTATAGCCGGCTTTTCTTTTCCAAGAGATATCGCGCCACCATGTATGCCCAGGCTATTTTAGAAGCGGCGAATCTGTTTGAGATTATGATGGATTATGGCCAGCTTGTCCTCCATGCCTCCTATCTCCTGACTCGGGGTCGGGCTCTCCTTTTTAGCGGTCCCAGTGGGATAGGGAAGAGCACCCAGGCTGACCTGTGGCACCGGTATGGAGGTGCCCGGATCATCAACGGGGACAGGTGTCTGGTGGACACGAAGAGGGTGAGGGCAAATGGCATTTTCTATTCCGGAACCTCCGGCATCTGCCGGAATAGTTCCGCTCCCCTGGAGGCTATTGTGCTCCTGGGGCAGAAGCCGGACAATATCCTGCGTCCTGCCGGGGGAAAAGAGGCCTTTGGGGCTTTGCTGAATCAATGTGCTTACTATTCCTGGGACGGAGCCATGACCGCCAGAACTATGGAATTGGTAGCCAATCTTGTCCAGAAAGTCAAAGTTTACCGGTTGGAGTGCCGGCCGGAGAAAGCAGCGGTGAGACTTCTAGAAAGGGAGCTATTTGGGAGACAAAATGGAGAATAAGAATACAGAACCTCGCCTGGCATCCTACCTGCATGCCAAGGCCTGCAGAATGGGTACCCCCCTGGCGGGTAATTTTGAATTGACCGCTCGCTGTAATTTTAATTGCAAGATGTGCTATGTTCACCTGAGCGAGGAAGATCAAAGAAAACGGGGGGAAGAGCTGAGCGCCGATCAGTGGCTGACCATCGCGGAGGAAGCCCGCAGCCAGGGGATGCTTTTTCTCCTGCTTACCGGTGGGGAGCCTCTGATTCGGAAGGACTTCCCCTATCTCCTGACGGAGCTGAAGAAAATGGGTCTGATGGTGAGTGTCAACAGTAATGCTTCCCTGATCGATGGGGAAATGCTGGATTTCTTTCGCAGCCAGCCACCCTTCCGGTTCAACATCACCCTGTACGGGGCCTGCAGCCAGGCCTATGAGCGCCTTTGCGGCGTCAATGCCTATGAGCGGGTTCTGCATAATATTCGTTCCCTGAAGGAAATTGGCATCAGTGTAAAGTTGAATATGTCCCTCACGCCCTACAATGTAGAAGAAATGGAGGGGGTTTTTCGTATCGCAGAATCATTGAAGGTTCCCATGCAGCTGGCCACTTATATGTTTCCCCCCATCCGGCGGAATGCGGATATGGTGGGAGACAATGATCGCTTTTCCGCAGAAGATGCAGCAAAATACAGCGTCCAGTGGGATAGACTCCGTTTCAGTCCGGAGCAGTTTCAAGCCCGGGCGGAAAGCATTTGCAGTGGGGTAAGGGTTGGACAGGATGAGGATTGTGAGGGCGGACCGGGAGAGGGGATCCTGTGCCGGGCCGGCAGAAGTGCATTCTGGATTGATTGGCAGGGAACCATGACCCCCTGCGGCATGATGACAGAACCCAAGGTATCTGTAAAGCAGCTGGGCTTTGCCAGAGCCTGGGAGGAAACCAAGGCCGCAGCGGCAGCCATCCGGCTGCCGGGGGAATGCGCCGTATGCCCCCATAAGGAGGCCTGTCACGCCTGTGCAGCCATGTGCGTAAGCGAAACGGGGCATTTCGACGGAAAGCCGGAATACGTATGCCGCATGACGAAAGAGACCCTGCGGATGCTAAGAGAAAGCATAGAAAGCAAGGCTCAAAGCTGCTGATAAGATCAGGGCTGTCTCGGCCAGCAAGCTGCAGAAATATTCAAGAGATGGAACCACTGGTGCCATTAGCATCGCTAGTCCCACTGCCCCCATTGGAATCACTGGCATTCCATCGGCATGAAAAATGGCGGGAGAGAAGAGTAGGAGAGAATAAGCTCCACCGGGTAGGGGGTGAGGCTTATTCTCTTATTTTTTTCTCAAAATCAGCGATGCTGCTGGCTCGGGCGGCGATCAGAATCCAGCGTCTTAGGGTATCAGAATCTTTGATTGTCAGGATTCTCTGCTCCAGAGAAGAAGGAACCTGATCCAGAAGCCCCAAAACATCCAGCAAAGTACTTGTTTGCCCCTCGGTTTTACCTTCCACCTTACCCTCAGCTTTGCCTTCAACTTTGCCCTCAGCTCTGCCTTTGGCCATGCCTTTTTCCATGAAGTATTCCCGCTCTTGACGCATATGTCGCTCTTCATCATATTCATAGATACACATGTGGCACACCTCCTCTTTGTTTACTCTGAAAGCCCTGGCAAGCAGCCGGGCTGAGGGCATGCTTGCGACGCGAAGCTAGTCCCGTGAGGGGCATGCACCGAAGCACGGATATTTGCCAGGCAAGACGGTATCGACAAGTAGGGCGATAGCCCGGATTGTTGATACCGGCGGCAGCTGCGAGAGCACGTCAGTGCGGAGCAGCTGGCTTTCATACCTGGTGG
>CAVLCU010000040.1:0-16995 GCA_963661545.1 Lachnospiraceae bacterium
GCCCTGGACCCTGCCGAGGAGGAAGAGCTGGAAGCCCGCTATCGGAAAATGTCCAACAGTAAGAAAATCGGGGAAGCCCTCCATCAGGCCCATCAGTTCACCGGCAATGACGGTGGCGCCGGAGAAATGACCGGGAGGGCCCTGCAGGAGCTGAAGGGCGTGACGTCCTACGATCCCGCCCTGGAAGACCTGGCCTCTGCCCTGGTGGATATTGAGAGCTTATTGAATGATTTCAATCAGGAGGCCGCTTCCTATTTGACCGATTTTACCTTTTCCGAGGAGGATTTTCGGGAGACGGAGCAGCGGCTGGATCTCCTCAATCACCTGAAAAGCAAGTACGGGAAAACCATAGCTGAGGTGGTAGCCTATCAGAAAAGGCAGCAGCAGCGCCTGGATCAGCTGCAAAACTTCGAGGAGAAAAAAGCTGATTTGGAGGCAAGATCCGCAGAAGCCAAGATCAAGCTGGAAGAAGCCTGCGCTGCCCTGTCGCAGCAGAGAAAAGCAGCAGCCCGGGACCTGTCTGCCCAAGTGGTGCAAGGCCTGAAGGAGCTGAATTTTCTTCATACAGAGTTCCAGATTAGCTTTGGCAGAGCCCCTTCCTACAGCAGAAAGGGCTATGATGAGGTAGAATTTCTGATTTCCACGAATCCCGGCGAGCCGGTCAAATCCCTGGCCAAGGTAGTATCCGGCGGAGAACTCTCCCGGATCATGCTGGCCATCAAGACCCTGCTGGCAGATAAGGATCATAAGGAAACACTTATTTTCGATGAGATCGACACGGGGATCAGCGGCCGCACCGCCCAGAAGGTCTCGGAAAAAATGGCCCGGATTGCCGCCGGTCACCAGGTGCTGTGCATCACCCATCTGGCACAGATCGCTGCCATGGCTGACTGGCACTTTGAGATCAGCAAGCAGGCTGACCAGGGAGAAACCAGAACCCGCATCCGCCGCCTGACCGAAGAGGAATCCATCCGGGAGCTGGCTCGGATCCAGGGCGGGGCAGAGATCACCCAGACCGTGCTGGAGGGAGCCAGAGAGATGCGCAAGCTGGCTCAGGAACACAAGAGGAGAAGAGACGACGGCACAGGAAAATAGGAAAAGAACTGCTCCCCCATTGGCATATTACTATGCTGGTGGGGGAGCAGTTCTTTTTTTAGGCTTCGTCGGTATCCTGCAGGGCATCGTACCCATGGGAGCCGGTACGTACCTTGATGACATCCCTTACGTCGTAGATGAAGATCTTGCCATCGCCGATGTTGCCGGTATAGAGGACGTTCTGTACGGTATCGATGAGGGTCTGTACAGGCACCTTGGAGATGACCACATCGATCTTGGTCTTGGGAAGGAGCCGGGTTTCGATGGGAGCACCACGGAAATAGGCCTCATGTCCCTTCTGGACGCCGTAGCCGGATACGTTGGTTACTGTCATACCGGTGATGCCAATCTCTTCCAGAGCCTCCTGCAGCTGGGTAAACTTGGCAGGTTTCAGGATGATGGTAGCCTGGGTCAATGCACTGCCGGGCTTGTCAGACCGCTCTACGGGAACAGACTCCGCAACCGGCACACCGGCAGACGCTGTTGCTGCAGCCGGGCTTGCGGCTGCAGAAGCTGCCGTGGAACCTGGGGTACTGCTTGCCATAACAGAGGCGGGAAGGGGAGCAGTGACACCACCCAGAGCCTGAGGTCCGGCAAGAGTATCGGTAGCCAGGGCAAAGTCGGGAT
Source organism: Lachnospiraceae bacterium (assembly GCA_963661545.1). Lineage (GTDB taxonomy): Bacteria > Bacillota > Clostridia > Lachnospirales > Lachnospiraceae > Scatomonas. The sequence continues at coordinate 1,723 of CAVLCU010000040.1, forward strand.
AAGCGATATTGCCGTGCTCGCCGATATCCAGGCCTACCACTTCCTCCTCAGCGGTTACGCGGATGCCCATGGTTTTCTTCAGCACCAGCCAGGTCAGACCGGAGGCGGCAAAGCCAAAGGCTCCTACGGCTACGATACCCAGCAGCTCTACCCCCAGGAGATGGAAGCCGCCGCCGTAGAAGAGGCCGTCTGCCTGTGATACGCTGGTGACCCCACTCTTGGCAAAGAGGCCGACGCAGATGGTTCCGAAGACACCGCAGCCCAGGTGGACGGAGGTGGCGCCTACGGGGTCGTCAATGCCCATGCGGTCAAAGAAGCCCACCAGAAGTACTACGATGACACCAGCGATGGCTCCGATCAAGAGAGATACTTCAATGGTAACATAGGCACAGCTGCCGGTGATACCCACCAGACCTGCCAGGCAGCCGTTGACGGTCATGCCCAGATCCGGCTTTCCGATAACGATCCAGGAAGTAATGGTAGAGGTCAGCACTGCTGCAATGGCAGAGGTGTTGGTGGTAAAGAGGATATGCATAACATCGGAAGGATTCTGGAAGCTCATGGTAGAGCCGGGGTTGAATCCAAACCAGCCCAGCCAAAGGACGAAGAGACCGATGACTGCCAGGGACATGCTATGCCCGGGAATGGCTCTGGGTTTCCCATCTTTTCCATATTTACCGATACGGGGTCCCAGGATCATGGCACCGGCCAGAGCAGACCAGCCTCCCAGGGAGTGAACTACGGTATCTCCGGCAAAGTCCTGGAAGCCCAGCTGAGCCAGCCAGCCGCCGCCCCAGATCCAGTGCCCGATGATGGGATAGATGAAGAGGGTCAGGACAAAGGAAAAGATGATAAAGGATACATACTTAATTCGCTCCGCAACGGCACCGGATACGATGGTAGCCGCCGTTCCGCAGAAGACCATCTGGAAGAATACCTTACCCCAGAAAGGAACGGAAGTGGTCAGGGTGTCGGCGTAGAAGGAATTGTCCGCCGAACCCAGGATGAACAGATGACTGGTTCCGATGAAGGGATTGTCCCCTCCAAACATGAGCCCCCAGCCCAGAACCAGGAAGCCCAGGGAAGACACGGCAAATACAATGAAGTTCTTAGACAGGATGTTGACCGTGTTCTTGGAGCGAGCAAAGCCAGCCTCTACGGCTGCGAAGCCCAGATTCATAAAAAATACTAATATTGCTGCAAGATAGACCCAAAATGTGTCAATGATGGATGTTACGTCCATAATGTCTCCCTCCTTGAAATGCAAACCAACTTTCCTGACGGCTTAAGCTGCCGCCCTGGCAAAGGAAAGCCGGAACCAGCCCTGCACGCCGGCCGTGCGAAGCAAAAGCTGTCCGGGGCTTTCAACGAAAAAAACGGCAAGGACATCTGTATCCGACGTCCTTGCCGTTTCTGGAACACACTCTACTACCATCCATGAAAAATGTCAATAGGCAAATTGAAAAAAGTTGTGCTGGAGTTGAAGCGGTATGGATGTTTCTGTCATTCGCAGGAAAGAAGGCAGGGGCAGAGGGTCTGTAGAATTGGTAAAAAAGTTCTTAGAAAAGGTGTTGACAAACGGATTATGGAGTGCTATCTTAAGAACATAGATATTAGCACTCTAGTTAAATGAGTGCTAACAGGAAGCAAGAGCCATGGAAAGGAGTGACAGGGATGGAACTGGATGAGAGAAAGAAAACCATATTAACCGCTATCATCCAGACCTATCTGGAGACAGGGGAGCCGGTGGGTTCCCGGACCATTTCCAAGTATACGGATCTGAACCTGAGCTCCGCTACCATTCGCAATGAGATGTCGGATCTGGAGGAGATGGGTTATATTCTACAGCCTCATACCTCTGCCGGTCGAATTCCTTCGGATGCGGGCTACCGCCTCTATGTGGATGAGCTGATTCGCCAGAAGGATCAGGAGGTTTCCGATATGAAGGAAATGATGATCCAGAAGACAGACCGGCTGGAGAAGATGCTCAAGCAGGTGGTCAAGGTGCTGGCTTCCAATACCAATTACGCTACCATGATTACGGGTCCTGCTTATCACAGGAACCGGCTCAAGTTCCTTCAGCTGTCCAGGGTCAATGAGCATCAGATCCTGGCAGTCATTGTGGCGGAGGGGAACCTGGTCAAGAATCAGATGATTGCCCTGGAGGAGCCCATTGATGAGGAACAGATCCTGAAGCTGAACCTTCTGCTGAATACCCAGCTGAACGGCTTGACCATCGGGGAGATCAGCCTGGATATGATCCAGCGGATGAAGCAGCAGGCAGGCATTCACAGCGCCGTGATCGGCAGTGTGGTGGATGCGGTAGCAGAGGTCATCCGCAATGAGGAGGAAGAGATGCCGGTCTATACCTCCGGCGCTACCAATATTTTCAAATATCCTGAGTTGGCGGATTCTGCCAGAGCCAGTGAACTGATCTCAGCCTTTGAGGATAAGAGCGATCTGGTGGATATTCTGATGGAGAGCCGGTCGGACAATGGGGAGGAGGCTGGAACAGGCATCCAGGTCTACATTGGCAATGAATCTCCCATCCAGACCATGAAGGATTGTTCCCTGGTGACAGCCAGCTACGATCTGGGAGGCGGGATGAAGGGTACCATAGGAATCATAGGTCCCAAGCGAATGGATTATGAGAATGTAGTGGATAATCTGAAAACATTGAAGAATCAACTGGATTCTATTTTCAATAAGAAAGACCAGGGAGAAGGGCAGACGGGAGCGGACACCTAGCAGGTGGACGGGAAGGCAGCCCGGATCAAGAGAAAGGTGGATATAAGCGGTGGAAGATATAGAAAAGACAAAGGGTAGTCAGGATCAGACAGAGGACAAGGAAAGGACTGGCGGTTCCGGAGGTCAGGCTGAGGAGGCCGAAGTCGCCGGACAAGCCGGTGAGAAAGCAGGCTGCCAGGATGCGGCAGACAAGGCCCATGAGGAGTCCCCGGAAGCAGGCGGGGAAGAGACAGATCAGGGAAGCAGCCCGGAGACAGAGGAGGGCAAGGAGCGGAAGTTCTTTGGCCGGAAGAAAGAGAAGAAGGACAAGAAGGATGAGAAGATCGAGGAATTGACCGACCGTCTCACCCGTCAGATGGCAGAATTTGATAATTTCCGCAAGAGAACAGAGAAGGAAAAGGCCAGTATGTATACCATCGGCGCCAGGGATGTGATTGAGAAGCTCCTTCCCGTGGTAGACAATTTCGAGAGAGGCTTGGCCGGAGCGGATCTGGAGGATCCCTTTGCGGCGGGCATGGACAAGGTCTACAAGCAGATGACAGGTCTGCTGGAGAGTCTGGGTGTGACCGCCATAGAGAGCCTGGGCAAGGAATTTGATCCCAACCTTCACAATGCAGTCATGCATGTGGAGGATGAAGAAGCCGGTGAGAATGTGGTGGTGGAAGAGTTCCAGAAGGGTTATAAATACAAGGATTCCGTGGTACGCCACAGCATGGTCAAGGTAGCCAATTAAGAGACAATTTCGCTTAGTCTTGAAAGATAGAAGAAGAGAAGCCCAAAGGGGCTTAGGAGGAGAAGAATTATGAGTAAAATAATTGGAATTGACTTGGGAACAACCAACAGTTGTGTAGCTGTTATGGAAGGTGGCAAGCCCACCGTTATCGCCAATGCAGAAGGCAGCAGAACCACACCTTCTGTGGTAGCCTTTACCAAGACCGGCGAGCGTTTGGTAGGAGAACCGGCCAAGCGTCAGGCCGTAACCAATGCGGACAAGACCATTTCTTCCATTAAGAGACATATGGGAAGCGATTATAAGGTAGATATCGATGGCAAGAAGTATTCTCCCCAGGAGATTTCAGCCATGATCCTGCAGAAGCTGAAGAGCGATGCAGAGAACTACTTAGGGGAGAAGGTAACCGAGGCTGTGATCACGGTACCGGCCTACTTCAACGATGCCCAGAGACAGGCCACCAAGGATGCGGGTAAGATTGCCGGTTTGGATGTAAAGCGTATCATCAACGAGCCTACCGCTGCAGCCCTGGCCTATGGTCTGGACAATGAAAAAGAGCAGAAGATCATGGTATATGACCTGGGGGGCGGTACCTTCGATGTCTCTATCATTGAGATCGGTGACGGTGTCATTGAGGTTCTGGCAACAGCCGGCAACAACCGTCTGGGCGGCGATGATTTCGACCAGAAGATCGTAGATTATATGGTTTCCGAGTTCAAGAAGGCAGAAGGGGTGGACCTGTCCGGAGACAAGATGGCTATGCAGAGGATCAAGGAAGCAGCCGAGAAGGCCAAGAAGGAGCTCTCCAGCGCTTCCACTACCAATATTAACCTGCCCTTCATCACCGCTACCTCCGAGGGACCCAAGCATTTCGATATGAACCTGACCAAGGCCAAATTCGATGAGCTGACCCATGACCTGGTAGAGCTGACGGCAGAGCCGGTACGCAAGGCCCTGAGCGATGCAGGCCTGAATGCCTCTGAGCTTGGCAAGGTATTGCTGGTGGGTGGTTCTACCCGTATTCCGGCTGTACAGGACAAGGTAAAACAGCTGACCGGCCATGAGCCCAGCAAGAGTCTGAATCCGGACGAGTGCGTGGCTCTGGGTGCCTCCGTACAGGGTGGTAAGCTGGCAGGAGATGCCGGCGCAGGGGATATCCTGCTCCTGGATGTAACCCCTCTGACCCTGTCCATCGAGACCATGGGTGGTGTTGCTACCCACCTGATTGAGAGAAATACTACCATTCCCACCAAGAAGAGCCAGATCTTCTCCACCGCAGCGGACAATCAGACCGCAGTGGATATCAATGTGGTACAGGGCGAGCGCCAGTTTGCCAAGGACAATAAGTCTCTGGGTCAGTTCCGTCTGGATGGAATTCCGCCTGCCAGGAGAGGCGTTCCTCAGATCGAGGTTACCTTCGATATCGATGCCAATGGTATCGTGAATGTATCCGCCAAGGATCTGGGCACCGGCAAGGAGCAGCATATTACCATTACCGCCGGCTCCAATATGTCCGAGGATGAGATCAATAAGGCAGTCAAGGAAGCAGCTGAGTTCGAAGCCCAGGATAAGAAGCGCAAAGAAGCTATTGATGCCAGAAATGATGCAGATGCCGCTGTCTTCCAGGTTGAGAAGGCTCTGGAGGAAGCAGGGGACAAGGTTGCTGACAGCGACAAGACAGCCGTGGAGGCAGATCTGAATGAGCTGAAATCTCTGCTGGAGAAGGCTCCCATCGATTCCATCACCGATGCTCAGGTAGTGGATATCAAGGCAGCCAAGGAGAAGCTGATGCAGAGTGCTCAGACCCTCTTTACCAAGATGTATGAGAACATGCAGCAGGCTCAGGGGGGTCAGGCAGGCCCCAACCCGGGAGCAGGGGCAGGAGCAGGAAGCGCCTCCGGCAGCAATGATGACGATGTAGTAGATGCGGACTACAAGGAAGTGTAAGACAGGCGGCAGGCCTTTTCGGAAGAGGTTAGTTTGATAGATACGAGGTTGCTGGCGGGGGCTTATCCACAGACGGATAGACCCGTTGGCAGCCTTGTTGCGTGCAGAGGTAGGAGAAAATGGCTGAAAAGAGAGATTATTATGAGGTTCTCGGAGTGGACAAGGGGGCGGATGACGCAACCCTGAAGAAGGCGTACCGGAAGCTTGCTAAAAAATACCACCCGGACATGAATCCGGGGGACAAGGAGGCAGAGGCCAGGTTTAAGGAGGCTACGGAGGCATATTCCGTGCTGAGTGACCCGGAGAAGAGACAGCAATATGACCAGTTTGGCCATGCGGCCTTTGAGGGAGGAGCCGGCGGTGCAGGGGGCTTTGGAGGCTTTGATTTCAGCGGTGCGGATATGGGAGATATCTTCGGAGATATTTTCGGAGATCTCTTCGGGGGCGGCCGTTCCCGCCGGTCCAACAATGGGCCGCAAAAGGGAGCCAGCCTGCGGGCCGTGATCCATATCAGCTTCGAGGAAGCGGTATTTGGCTGCGAGAAGGAGCTGGAGCTGAATATGAAGGAGGAGTGTTCTACCTGCGGGGGCACAGGAGCCAAGCCCGGTACCTCTCCGGAGACCTGCCCCAAGTGCCATGGTCAGGGTCAGGTGACCTATACCCAGCAGTCTCTCTTTGGTATGGTCAGAAATGTCCAGACCTGTCCGGACTGCGGCGGCAGCGGCAAGATCATACGGGATAAATGTACGGCCTGCCGGGGGACAGGCTATATCTCCAGGAGGAAAAAGATCAAGGTCAGTGTTCCGGCCGGTATCGATGATGGCCAGAGCATCCGCATCCGGGAGAAGGGAGAACCGGGAAGCAACGGAGGCCCCAGAGGTGATCTGCTGGTGGAGGTTTCCGTGGCCAGACATCCCATCTTCCAGCGCCAGGGAACCGATATTTTCTCTACTGCACCCATGACCTATGCCCAGGCAGCCCTGGGAGGAGACATTCGCATCAATACCGTGGACGGGGATGTGCTCTATACGGTCAAGGCAGGCACCCCCACCGATACCCGGATCCGCTTAAAGGGCAAGGGAGTGCCCTCCCTCCGCAACAAGGATATCCGGGGGGATCACTATGTGACCCTGGTGGTTCAGGTACCCACCAAGCTCAGCGAGGAAGCCAAGGAGGCTCTGCGCCGTTTCGATGCAGCCTGCGGGAATCGTCCTTATGAGAACCAGGACGAGACCGGCGGCAAAAATGAAAAAAACGACAAGGGCGGCAAGAGGAAAAAGGGCTTCATGAATAAGATGAAAGAGGTCTTTGAGGACTGAGTATCTTTGAAAGCTTTGCCCGTCCGGGTGCAGCGTCAGAAGAAGCCGATTATGATCCGAAGGCGGCAGGAGGGTTTACTTTTGGGAGATTCTCGTGTATGATAATCCACAGACCAAGTGAAAAGCGAGCCGGAGGATGCGTAGAAGTCTGCTTCCTGGGCGGGAGGAGGAAGTGTGAGTACCTTAGTTGTATTTCAGCAGATGCTGGTGATCTTCATTTTAATTGCGGTGGGTTATCTGCTCAGGAAGAAGGGCTGCATCAGTGACCAGGGAACCAGGCTTGTGTCCTTCCTGGTGGCCAACGTGACCAACCCTGCTCTGATTCTGAGCAGTGTGTTGGACGAGAATACGGGGATTACCCACAGGGATATTCTCCAGATGTTCCTGGTGACGGCCATTCTCTATGCGATCCTGATTGCCATGGGCTGGCTGCTGCCTAAGATCTATCGGATCCCCAAGGAGGAGCAGAAGTTCTATCACCTGATGACAGTCTATGCCAATACGGGCTTTATCGGGATCCCCCTGGTGTCTGCTGTCCTGGGATCGGAGGCCTTGATCTTCGTGACCATTGTCAATATTGTATTTAACCTGCTTTTCTATACCCACGGTCTGCGGGTATTGACCGCAGGCACAGAGGCAGGAAGACAAAAGATCAGCTGGAGAACCTTTCTGAATGTAGGAACCCTCATGAGCCTGTTGGCTCTCCTTATTTTCTGGTTTCAGATCCCCCTGCCTGTGGTGGTGGAGGACAGTGTGCTCTATATCGGACGCTCCACTACCTTTTTGTCCATGCTTGTGCTGGGAGTTTCTCTGGCCAATACTTCATTTTCCGCTATTTTCAAGGATGTCAGAACCTTTCTCTACGTCTTGGCTTGCATGCTGGCTCTGCCCATGCTCCTGTGTCTGGGCATGCAGCAATGGGTCAGTCATCCCATGATTCTCTATGTATCCACCCTGATGCTGGCTATGCCCTGTGCCAACCTGCCCCTGATCGTCGCCCAGCAGTATGGCTTGAAGGCGGATATTCTTTCCCGGGGTATCATACAGAGTACCCTGATCTCTATCCTGACGATTACCCTGGTCACCACGATTTTATAGGAGATGGAGCCATGAAATGGAATAAATATACCTTGAAAACAGTAACGGCAGCAGAGGATATCATCATCTCTGTCTTGTCTGATATCGGCATTCAGGGGGTTGAGATCCAGGATCGTCAGCCCCTGACCCAGGAGGATAAGCAGCAGATGTTTGTGGATATCCTGCCGGATCTGCCGGAGGATGACGGAATTGCCTATCTGAACTTCTATCTGGAGCCGGAGGAGGACAACGAGGCCATCCTGCAGCGGGTCGGGGAGGAACTGGCTGAACTGAGGAATTTCATGGAGATCGGGGAAGGCAGTGTGGTCCGGTCCCAGACAGAGGATAAGGACTGGATCAACAACTGGAAGGAGTTCTTTCACCAGTTTTACGTAGATGATGTTCTGATTATTCCCTCCTGGGAGCAGGTGAAGGAAGAGGATCAGGACAAATTCATCATCCATATTGATCCGGGTACGGCTTTTGGAACCGGTATGCATGAGACGACCCAGCTTTGCATCCGTCAGCTGAAGAAATATGTACAGGCCGGAGCGGAAGTTCTGGATGTGGGGACCGGCAGCGGTATCCTATCCATCCTTGCCCTGAAATTCGGAGCCGGCCATGCCCTGGGCACCGACCTGGATCCCTGTACCATCTCTGCCGTGGCGGAGAATAAGGAGGCCAATGGGATTCCCAAGGAGGCCATGGACCTGGTCATCGGCAATATCATAGAGGATCCCCAGGTGCAGGATAGGGCGGGATATGAGACCTATGACATCGTTACCGCCAATATTCTGGCAGATGTGCTGATTCCCCTGACACCGGTGATCCAGAAACATCTGAAGCCCGGCGGCATCTATATCACCTCCGGTATCCTGGATGTCAAGGAGGAGGAAGTGACAGAGGCCATAAAGGCAGCCGGCATGCAGATCCTGGAGGTTACCCGCCAGGGAGAGTGGGTAGCGGTGACGGCGGTTAGGGGTTAGTGGGCAGTGGCTAGTGGTTAGTGGGGAGTGGCTAGTGGCTAGGGGGCAGTGAGCAGGGAGTAGTGGGGAGGGATGGAAGTTGCGCAGGTTTTTTGTGGAAGCGGAGGGGATCCGGGAGGGGAGAGTGGTCATTACCGGGGAGGATGTGAGACATATCCGCCAGGTGCTGCGGATGGTTCCCGGGGATCCCTTGCTGGTCTGCTGCGGAGATGAATGGGAATATAGCTGCCGCATTCTGGTCATAGAAGAGGATAGGGTGGTAGCGGAGATCCTGGATGCTCAGAAGCCGGGGAAGGAACTGCCTGCCAGGCTTGCTCTCTTTCAATGCCTGCCCAAGGGGGACAAGATGGAGCTGATTATCCAGAAGGCGGTGGAGCTGGGGGCGGCGGAGCTTATTCCGGTAGCATCCAGCCGCTGCGTGGTTCGCCTGGATCCCCCCAAAGCAGCCCATAAGGTAAAACGGTGGAACAGTATTGCCGCGGAGGCGGCCAAGCAGTCCAAACGAATGCGGATTCCCCCGGTGCATGCGGTGATGAGCTGGGATGAGGCCCTGGAATATGCCAGAGGCATGGATATGAGGCTGATTCCCTATGAAAAGTCGGAGGGAATCGCAAGAACCAGGCAGCTCTTCTCTCAGATTCGGCCGGGACAGTCGGTGGCTATCTTCATCGGACCGGAGGGGGGCTTCGAAGAGGCGGAGGTGGAGAAGGCTGAGGCCTTGGGCTTTTGGCCCATTTCCCTGGGAAAACGGATCCTGCGCACGGAGACAGCCGGTATGACCGTCCTGTCGATTCTGATGTACCTGTTAGAGGAGGAGTAAGGGACGGATGGAGATTTATTTGGACAACGCGGCGACCACGAGATGCTATGAAGAGGTGAAGGATATCGTGGTCAGGACCATGATGGAGGATTATGGCAATCCCTCCTCTATGCACCGAAAGGGATCCCAGGCGGAGAAGTATCTGCGGGAGGCTGCTCAGACCCTGGCTGGTCTCATGAAGGTCCAGGAGAAGGAGATTTATTTCACCTCCGGCGGCACGGAATCCAACAATTGGGCCTTATGGGGGGGAGCCATGGCACACCGCCGTCAGGGAAAGCATATCATTACGACAGCCGTAGAGCATGCGGCAGTGGCAGCTCCCCTGGCAGCCCTGGAGGAAGAGGGCTTTACCGTGACCCGGCTTCCGGTGGATGGACAGGGCCGGGTCAAGCTGCAGGCTCTGGAGGATGCCATGAGGGAGGATACTATCCTGGTATCTGCCATGTATGTCAATAATGAAATCGGCAGCCTGGAGCCCATTCAGGAGATGGGGCAGATCATCAAGCAGAAGAATCCAGGGACCTTATTCCATGTGGATGCCATCCAGGCCTTTGGCAAGTATCGCATTTATCCCAAAAGGATGAAGATTGACCTTCTGTCCGCCAGTGGCCATAAGATTCACGGTCCCAAGGGGGTAGGTTTCCTTTATCTGGATCAGCAGGCCCGCATCAAGCCCCTGCTATTGGGAGGCGGCCAGCAAAATGGCATGCGGTCCGGAACAGATCCTGTGCCCGGGGTGGCGGGCATGGCTGTGGCCGCCAGGAAGATCTATCAGAATCTGGAAGAAAATGCTGCCCATATGCACCGGATCCGGAAGCAGCTGGCAGAGGGTCTGGCTGCCCTGGATCAGGTGGTTCTTCATGGAATGGAGGGAGAGGAGGGGGCTCCCCATATCCTCAATGCCTCTTTTCTGGGGATACGCAGCGAGGTGCTCCTTCATACCCTGGAGGATAGGGGAATCTATGTCTCCGCAGGCAGTGCCTGCTCCAGCCATAAGAGGGCGGGCAGCCCCACTTTGACGGCCATAGGCTGCTCCCGGGCAGAGATGGAATCTGCAGTGCGCTTCAGCTTCTGTGAGACTACCACAGAGGAGGAGATCCGCCAGACCCTGGCAGTATTGGGGGAGGTTCTTCCCCTGCTGAGAAGATATACCAGACGATAAGGGAGAAGAAGGAAGACCAGGAAGAGAAGGCAAAGCAGGAGAAGAAGGAGAAGAGGGAAGATGTTCCAGGCATTTTTGATCAAATATGCGGAAATCGGCATCAAGGGGAAGAATCGATATCTGTTTGAAGACGCCCTGGTGGGCCATATCCGCAGGGTATTGCAGAAAGTAGAGGGAGAGTTCCGGGTTTCGAAGGAAATGGGTCGGATCTATGTGGAGGCAGAGGGAGTCTTTGACCAGGAAGGAGCCATCGAGGCTCTCCAGCGGGTCTTTGGAATCTTTGCTATCTGCCCTGTTACCGTGGTAGAGGATCAGGGTTACGATCAGCTGGCTCAGGCCGTGGTGGAATATATGGGGCAGACCTATCCGGACTCTCAGGCCACCTTCAAGGTATGCGCCCGCAGAGCCAACAAGAATTATCCTCTGAACTCCATGGAGTTGAATGTGGAGCTGGGGGGAGCTATTTTGGATGCCTATCCGGCCATGAAGGTGGATGTACACCATCCCCAGATCTCCCTGACGGTGGAGGTACGTCACAAAATCTATCTTTATTCCAGGATGATTCCAGGCCCTGGCGGAATGCCGGTAGGAACCAATGGCAGCGCCATGCTCCTTCTGTCCGGGGGAATCGATTCCCCGGTGGCAGGTTATATGATTGCCAAGCGGGGGGTCAAGATTGATGCGGTTTATTTCCATGCCCCGCCCTATACCAGCGACCGAGCCAAACAAAAGGTGGTGGATCTGGCGAAGCTGGTGGCTCGCTACAGCGGTCCCATCCGCCTTCATGTGGTGAATTTTACGGAAATTCAGCTGGCTATCTATGAAAAATGTCCCCATGATGAGCTGACCATCATTATGAGACGGTATATGATGAAGATCGCCGAGGCCTTTGCCGGCCAGGACGGCGCCCTGGGACTCATTACCGGGGAAAGCATCGGACAGGTGGCCAGCCAGACCATTCACAGCCTGGCCTGCACCAACGAGGTCTGCAGCCTGCCCGTCTTCCGCCCCTTGATCGGCTTCGACAAGCAGGAAATTGTAGATGTAGCCCTGAAAATCGGAACCTATGACACATCCATCCTTCCCTATGAGGATTGCTGCACCATTTTCGTGGCCAAGCATCCCGTCACCAAGCCCAGTCTCAAGGCCATCCGCCATTCCGAGAAGAAGCTGGCAGATAGCATCGATGGGATGATGGAGACTGCCATCCGCACGGCAGAGACTATAGAGGTGGAAGGATAGGAAAGAGGCATGCCCTTGTAAAATCAAAGGGCATGCCTCCAACATAGGCTTACGCTGCAAGGGGCCGTCTGAAGCAGTCCCCGTATGGTTCTATATCAGGCAGGAGACTGCCTGAGCAGTCCGTATAAGGTCTTATACCAGGTAAGGAGTCAGAACCTTCATCACCTGCTCCAGGGAATCTCCCTCAGAATGAATGTTCAGATCGATGGGCTTGGACAGATCCAGGCTAAAGATCCCCATGATAGACTTGGCATCGATGACATATCTGCCGGATACCAGGTCAAAATCAAAATCAAATTTTGCGATCTCATTGACGAAAGACTTTACTTTATCGATAGAATTCAGTGAAATCTGTACGGTTTTCATAGATTGATCCTCCTTAATGATCAGCGAACTACTTCTATACAAGAGAGGATAGGGGCTTTGCTGCCCACATCCAGATTTATCTTACATTTTATAGCAGCAAAAGTCAAGGCAGTATTCCAACAAAATCCCCCTCGGGCCGCGGCTCACAGCCGCTGGGGAAGTCCTGGATCCTTTCCGCCTGAAAACCCGAGATACCCAAACTATAAGGAGCAACCATTCATGAAGAAAAAAGCAGCTCTCCACAACCTGGGATGCAAGGTCAACGCCTATGAGCTGGAGGCCATGCAGCAGGAGTTGGAGCGGGCAGGTTACCAGATCGTCCCCTTCCAGCCGGGAGCCGACCTGTACCTGATCAACACCTGCACGGTGACCAACATTGCCGACCGCAAGTCCCGGCAGATGCTGCATAAGGCTCGGAAAATGAACCCCCAGGCCATTGTAGTCGCTGTGGGCTGCTATGCCCAGGCCAGAGGGCAGGAGCTGCAAAAGGATGAGGCCATCGATCTGGTCATTGGCAATGACCACAAGAAGGACTTCCTGTCCATTTTGCAGGAATATGTTCTGAAAAACCTGCATCATCCGAACGAGGGCCCACTTCCGCCCATTGGCGACATCCGCTCTCTCGATACCTACGAGGATCTGGAGATCTCCCGTACCGAAGACCATACCCGGGCCTTTCTGAAGGTTCAGGACGGCTGCAACCAGTTTTGCTCCTATTGCATTATTCCCTATGCCCGGGGCCGGGTAAGGAGCCGGAAGCCCCAAAGTGTCTGTCAGGAGGTGGAAAGACTGGCAGCCGGGGGCTGCAAGGAAGTTGTTTTGACGGGGATCCATCTCAGCTCCTATGGGACAGATCTGGAGGGCCAGGATAAGCTGCTTGGCCTGATTCGCCAGGTTCATGCCATAGAAGGAATCCACAGGATCCGCCTGGGCTCCCTGGAACCGGGAATCATTACGAAGGAGTTTGCCAGGGATCTGTCTGCTCTGCCCAAGGTCTGTCCTCATTTTCACCTGTCCCTGCAAAGCGGCTGCAACCGAACTCTGAAAAGGATGAATCGCCGCTATACCAGGGAGGAATATCAGGAAAAATGTCAGATTCTGCGGAGGTTTTTCCCCCATCCGGCTCTGACCACGGATATTATCGTGGGCTTTCCGGGGGAGACGGAGGAGGATTTTGAGGAATCCAGAGCATTCGTAGACCAGATCTCCTTCTTTGAGACCCATGTATTTCCCTATTCCAGACGGGAGGGAACCAGGGCAGCGACTTTTCCCGACCAGCTTCCGGAGGCCGTGAAGAAGGCCCGCAGCCGGGTTCTTTTGCAGCTGGATCAGGAAAAGCGGCAGGAATATCTCCGCCATTTCCTGGGTCAGGAAGCAGAGATCCTGATCGAAGAGCAGGTGATCTGGGAGGGGAAAGCCCATTGGACCGGCCATTCCAGGCACTACCAAAAGGCTCTCATCCCTGTCCGTGAGGGAGCAAAAGCAAAGCTGGAGAATACAATTGCCAGAGTTTTGCCGGAGAAAATCGTGGAGGGTGATATTCTGTATTGCTATTTTATATGAATTATATTAGAATGGAAGGGATATAAGGCTGCAGCGGCTGCCGGGGCAGCGGCTGACATCTATGAAGGTCAGGACGTGAACATATGACAGATTTAAGTAGTACACAATTTTTCCAGGTTACAACAGAACCGGAGATTTCCGTCAAGAAGGTTTTGGATGTTGTGTATCATGCGATGGCGGAGAAGGGATATAATCCGGTCAACCAGATCGTAGGTTATATTATGTCAGGAGATCCCACCTATATCACCAGCCACAAGGGTGCCCGGAGCATGATCATGAAGGTGGAAAGGGACGAACTGGTGGAGGAACTCCTGAAGGAATATATCAAGAATGAATCCTGGAAGGATGCCGGAGAATGAAGCGCATTCTGGGATTGGATTATGGAACGAAGACTCTGGGGGTGGCTGTCAGCGACCCTCTAGGCTTGACGGCGCAGGGCGTGGAGATTATCCGCAGGAAGTCAGAGAACAAGCTGCGGCAGACGCTGGCCAGGCTGGAGGAGCTTATCGCTTGCTACCAGGTTGAACTTCTGGTATTGGGTTATCCCAAACACATGAATAACGATATCGGGGACAGGGCTGTCAAATCTCTGGAATTTAAGGAAATGCTGGAAAAGAGGACAGGTCTGGAAGTTGTCATGTGGGATGAAAGGCTGACCACCGTGGAAGCCCATCGTACCCTTTCCCAAACCCATGTGCGGGGGATAGAGAGAAAGCAGTATGTGGATGAGCTGGCGGCGGTTTTCATTCTTCAGGGATACCTGGACTATCTTCACAACCAGGAATCTGGATGTTTAGACAGCGAAACCGGCTTTTAAGTCTTCCCGGATGAGCTAGTCCGTGGATCAGAAAGAGAAAAGCATGGAAAGAATTCAATTTGTAACAAATGACGGAGAAAAAGTAGAATTTTACGTAGAGGAAGAGACAAGGGTGAACGGAATCAGCTATCTGCTTGTCACGGACTCTGACCAGGATGAGGCAGATGCCTACATCCTGAAGGATATGTCTGCGGAGGGCGATGTCGAGGCTGATTATGTGATGGTGACAGACCAGGTGGAGCTGGAAGCCATCGGAAGCATATTTCAGCAGATGTTGGAGGATGTGGACATTCGGTAAATATGGAGGTATTGTTTGAAAGATCATCAAAAAAGTAAATTACGTATCATTCCTTTGGGCGGACTGGAACAGATAGGAATGAATATTACTGCCTTCGAGTATGAAGACAGTATTGTTGTTGTGGATTGCGGACTGGCATTCCCGGAGGACGATATGCTGGGAATCGACCTGGTCATTCCGGATGTAACATACCTTAAA
>CAVLCU010000041.1:0-16982 GCA_963661545.1 Lachnospiraceae bacterium
CCCCCACCGACATGCGAGCATGTCGTGGGCTCTGGCTTTTGACACTGTAACCAAACTTGTTTCCCCAAGGTTTATGCTCGTTGATGATAGTCCCGATGTCATAATATAGCTGTTTTAGACCAGATCCTCCAGCAGAGAGTCCAGCATGCCTCCGTCATCGATCAGCCACCGCCCCTTGACCTTGACCAGGGTGATGGTTTCACTGTCGCTGCTGGAATCCGTATAACCCAGGAAGGAATAGGAAATCTGGTAGGTCACCTCAGCATCGCAATAGAATTGGGAGTCGGAACTATAGTAGTTGGTGTCCGTCACCGTAAGATTGACCTTTATGGTGCTGCCGGTGGCCTTCAAAATGCTCTTCAGGTCAAAATTCAGGACGGAGGAGTAACTGCTGGCCACATCGCTGTCGAAGCAATCCAGCATCTTCTTGATATTCAGATCGTTAAAAGCCTTTTCCAGCTGCTCTATGGTTGCCTCCGGCGAGGAATAGGAACCGTAGCTTCGGAAAACCGTGCAGAAGAGGAGAAGGACTACCAGGGCAGCCGCCGCCAGAACGGAGATGGTGATCCACTTTTTCTTCGGATTCCTGGAAGCTTTCGCTGGCGTACTTTGGGAGAAAGGCTCCGGATGGATTGGATTTTGCGGAGAGTCCTGGGGGGGTGTCTCCTGGAAACCGGAGGAGACAGGCGTGCCGCACTGGGGACAAAATCCGGCATGATCCGGCATGGGGGAACCGCATTTTCTACAAAACATACTTTTTTTGCTCCTTTCTTGATGCAGACGTGGGTTTATGGACTGGAAAGCCTTTCTATCGTACAAGTGTGTTTTTTTGTTCTCAACAGCTTACGAGAGGCCTCGATGGAGTGAAGGACCCCTTTCCAATCCATGGTATGCAGGACGTTGATGTACTCCTGGGACACCTCTTTCGTAATAAGCGGTTAGCATATCAGCGGCCATGGATTTGCCAAAACGACGGAGCTGCCCATTGGATCACGTCCTTTCTTCGGAAACTTTTAAACAGAAGTGGTTCTTGTGAAATTCCAGCAAGCCCTCCTTGTGCATCTTGCTCAGCTCCAGGGACAGGCCGCTGCGTTCCACGGCCAGGTAATCCGCCAGCTGCTGGCGGGAGAAGGGGATATCAAATTCCCGGGAGCCGCGACGCTGGGCTTCGGCCCCCAGATAGGACAAAAGCTTGGCTCGTGTGGTGCGCTGGCCGATGTGGGTCAGCTTTTCATTGAATTGGAGGTTCTTCTCGGCCAGATCCCCCAGCAGATTACGGATCATACGGCTGTGGTGGGCACAGGCGGAGGAGCATACCGTCAGAATATGCTTTACATTCAGGAAAAGGACGCTTACCTGGGTCTCTGCCTCCACACTGACATTCAGTCGGACGCCGGGGGCACAGGCAAAGGCCACGGCAAAGGTCTGCCCCGGGCCTGTCCGGGCCAGGATATTGCGGTTGCCCCAGACATCCTCCTGCACCACCCAGACAGTCCCTGCCACCACCAGGCCGATGGAATCCGTAGATTCCCCGGCATGCAGGAGGAAGGAACCCCGGGGAAAATCCGCTTTTCTGGCGGACAGGCAGGTCAACATGGCCATGATTTCCCTCTCTTTGATGCCCGCAAAGAGGGGGGAGGACCTTAGTACAGATATAAATTCTTCCATAAGACCTTCTTCTGTTGAATATTCAACCGATTCATTGCCCTTATTATACTATACTAGGGTCAGAATGAAAACAGAAAAGAGGAGGATTTTAGTATGGAGCAGAAGATGTTTTGTTTTCAATGTGAGCAGACCGCCGGCTGCAGCGGCTGCACCGGCAAAGCAGGTGTATGCGGAAAGACAGCCCAGACAGCCCAGCTGCAGGATCAGCTGACCGGGGCTCTGATTGGTCTGGCCCGGGCGATAGGCGGTGGGGCAGCAGTTACCGGAGATACCTGGAAGATCATGGTGGAGGGACTCTTTACCACAGTAACGAACGTGAATTTTAATGAGGAAACCATTCGCCGGCAGATAGAGGCTGTTCAGGCAGAGAAGAACAAGCTGGTGCCGGATTGTGCCCTTTGCGCCTCCCCCTGCGGTGGAAAAGAAGATTACGATATGACCCGGCTGTGGACGGCTCAGGAGGACATCCGCAGCCTTAAGTCCCTGATTCTCTTTGGCCTTCGAGGCATGGCTGCCTATGCCTATCATGCTATGGTTCTGGGGTATACCGATGAGGAGGTCAACCAGTTCTTCGCCAAGGGTCTCAGTGCCGTGGGAGAGGATTGGGGCATGGAGGAATTGCTGCCCATCGTTCTGGAGGTGGGAGAGAAGAACCTGAAGTGCATGGCTCTGCTGGATCAGGCCAATACCGAGACCTATGGCTCTCCCCAGCCGACTTTAGTGTCCCTGACGGTGGAAAAGGGACCCTTTATTGTGATCACCGGTCATGATCTCCATGATCTGAAACTCCTCCTGGAGCAGACAAAAGGGCGGGGAATCAACATCTATACCCACGGGGAGATGCTGCCGGCTCACGCTTATCCGGAGCTGAAGAAGTATGCCCATCTCAAGGGTAATTTTGGCACCGCATGGCAGAATCAGCAGAAGGAGTTTGCCAACCTTCCGGCTCCCATTCTCTATACGACCAACTGCCTGATGCCTCCCAAGGACACCTATGGGGATCGGATCTTCACCACAGCTCTGGTATCTTATCCCCAGATGCAGCATATCGATGAGAAGAAGGACTTCACCCCGGTGATCGAGAAGGCTTTGGCTCTGGGTGGTTATGAAGAGGATCAGCACTTTACAGGCATGAACGGCGGAAGCAGCGTTATGACCGGTTTTGCCAGAGGAGCTGTGCTGGGCGTAGCAGACCAGGTGATCCAGGCTGTGAAGGAGGGTGCCATCAAGCATTTCTTCCTGGTGGCCGGATGTGACGGAGCCCGTGCCGGGAGAAATTATTATACCGAATTCGTGAAGCAGACTCCGGCGGATACCCTGGTTCTGACCCTGGCCTGTGGCAAATACCGCTTCAACGACCTGGACCTGGGAACCATCGGCGGCCTGCCCCGCCTCATGGATGTGGGACAGTGCAACGATGCCTACAGTGCCATTCAGATTGCTGTGGCTCTGGCGGAAGCCTTTGGCTGCGGTGTGAACGACCTGCCCCTGTCCATGGTTCTGTCCTGGTATGAGCAAAAGGCCGTCTGCATCCTGCTGACCCTCCTCCACTTAGGGATCAAAAATATCCGCTTAGGCCCCACCCTGCCAGCCTTTGTATCCCCCAATGTGCTGAATTACCTGGTGGAACACTTCGGCATCGCCCCCATCACCACCCCGGAGGAAGACCTGAAGCAGCTGTTGAAATAATTGAAATAAAAACGCAAATTTTGTTTGACTTTTAGAAAAACAGGAAATATAATAACGACAGACGAGTAGCGAGTGAGCGTAAATCCAGTTCCCCCGCTACTCGTTTTTCTTTTGTTCCAATAGATATGTGCCATGAAAAAGTGTGCAGCCTGTCAGCGTAAGTCCAACTGATATGATGGGGCTGCGTTTTTTTGTGCAGAAAAGGGAGGAATGGAAACATGATGGCTGAGAGTAACAAGATGAGAGACATGCCGGTAAATAAGCTGATCCTTCAGATGGGAATCCCAATGATTCTATCTATGGCATTACAGGCGGTTTATAACATTGTGGACAGCGCATTTGTAGGAAATATGAAAAGGGGCAGTGAAGCGGCACTCAATGCATTGACCCTGGTATTTCCCGTGCAGATGCTGATGGTTGCAGTGGGAATTGGAACAGGTGTAGGAACCAATGCACTTCTTGCAAGGACACTGGGAGAGGGAAAGAGGGAAGAAGCAGCAAAGGTGGCAGGAAACAGTCTGTTTCTGGGAGGGATCATTTATCTCATCTGTTTCTTGTTTGGTATATTTGGAGCAAAAGCATACATTTCATCGCAGACCGCTGATGCAGAAGTGCTTGAAATGGGAGTCAGTTATCTGAGGATATGCTGTGTGATTTCTTTTGGAATCATCTTTTTTTCCCTGTTTGAGAAATTACTCCAGGCGACAGGACGTTCTCTTTATTCCACAATCGGACAGGTAGTGGGAGCCCTTGTCAATATCATTCTTGATCCAATTATGATCTATGGTATCGGACCAGTCCCGGAAATGGGGGTAAAAGGTGCAGCCTACGCAACTGTCATTGGTCAGGTGGCAGCGGCAGTGTTAGGGCTTCTCTTTCATAGAAAATGGAATAAGGAGTTTGAGCATGGAGTGAAATACATGAAACCGGATCTGGACATCATAAAAAAAATTTATGCGATCGGACTTCCGGCGATCCTTGCACAGGCACTGATGTCTCTGATGGTTTATGTGATGAACCTGATCCTGAAATTTAATCCGGCTGTACAGACAGCCTATGGTTTGTTCTATAAGGTGCAGCAGTTTGTTCTGTTTCTGGCGTTTGGACTTCGAGATGCCATCACTCCCATTCTTGCCTTCGCTTATGGAATGCGAAACAAAAAGAGAATCCAGGATGGAATTCAATATGGACTTATTGATACGATTGCATTGATGATCCTGGGTATTGCAATCACGGAGATTTTTCCTGGGGTATTTGCAGCACTCTTTAATGCCGGCCAGTCCAGAGCATATTTTATCAGTGCCATGAGAGTAATTTCTATCAGTTTTCTGTTTGCCGGAATCAATGTTGCTTATCAGGGAATTTATCAGGCCCTGGACGGTGGCGTGGAATCCCTGATTCTTTCGCTTCTGAGACAGCTTGTGATTATTTTACCGGTGGCTGGGATTTTTTCCATGTTCGTCAGAAATGGTCAGGTGGGAGCTGCACTGATCTGGTGGGCCTTTCCGATTACCGAAGTGACCTCCTGTCTGGTGGGAACTGTATTTTTAAAGAAAATCAGAAGAAATAAGGTTAACGCCTTAAGATAAAAATCAAACCTTCACAAATTCTTCACAAAGATAATTAGCACTCAAGGCTTGACATTGCTAATAATGAGTGTTATAGTACGGATAGAACAAAAAACAAGGTACCACTTAACATACCTCTTGTCGAAGGCTGCTAAGGATCAGATTTTTGGAGGAAAAGACAAATGAATACTTTGAAAGCTGAAAAGAGAAGTTTGGACACCAAGGCGAAGAAGCTGAGGAGAGAGGGATACGTCGTTGGCAACGTGTTCGGTCGGGAGATTGAGGGCTCTATTCCGGTGAAGATGGTCAAGGGAGAAGTGGAGAAGCTTCTGAAGACGGAACATAAGGGCAGTCAGATTCTGCTGGAGCTGGAAGGAAAAGAGTATGATGTCCTGATCAAGGAAGTGGATTATAATCCCCTGGCCGGCCGGGTGGATGAGATAGATTTTCAGGCTTTGGTCAGCGGAGAGATGGTTCATTCCGTAGCGGAGATCGCCCTGGAGAATTATGACAAGGTGCAGGAAGGTGTCCTTCAGGTAGGTTTAAGCGAGATTGCTTACCGGGCTCTTCCGGCGGATCTGGTGGACAAGGTTTCCGTGGATGTGGCTTCTATGAAGGTGGGAGATGTGATCCATGTGAAGGATCTGCCCATTGCCTCCCAGAAGGGCATTCATCTTCAGACCGATCCGGAGAGCGTAGTGGTTACTGTAACCGCTATCCACAATGGAGCTCTTCCGGCGGAGGAAGCCTCGGAAGGGGCAGCCGAATAGACCTTGCAGAGACAGAGAAAGCGGGCAGGAATGTTCGCTTTCTCTTTTGACCAGGGATTAGCACTCACCTATTGACAGTGCTAACAACGTATGATATAGTCACGGTAGAAGAGGAGGTGTAAGATTATGAACATCAGTAAATTTACCCAGAAGTCCCTGCAGGCAGTGCAGGATCTGGAGAAAACAGCTTATGAATTCGGCAATCAGGAGATCGAGCAGGAGCATCTGCTCTATAATCTTGTGCATCAGGATGACAGCCTGATTTTGAAAATGATAGAAAAGATGGAGATTCACAAGGAGCATTTTCTGAATCGTCTGGAAGAGGCTTTGAATGGGCGGACCAAGGTGCAGGGGGGGAAGCCCTACGTGGGGCAGTATCTGAACAAGGTTCTGGTAAGCGCTGAGGATGAAGCCAAGGCTATGGGGGACGAGTATGTATCGGTAGAGCATCTCTTCCTGGCTATTATACGTAATCCCAGCCCCTCCATGAAGAAGCTGCTGGGAGAATATGGCATCACCCGGGAGCGCTTCCTGCAGGCCTTGAGTACGGTTCGGGGCAATCAGCGGGTAACCACGGATAATCCGGAGGCTACCTACGATACCTTGAACAAGTATGGCACAGATCTGGTGGAAAAGGCCAGGGATCAGAAGCTGGATCCGGTCATCGGACGGGATGGGGAGATTCGGAATGTGGTGCGGATTCTGTCCCGGAAGACCAAGAATAATCCGGTCCTTATCGGTGAGCCCGGCGTAGGTAAGACAGCTGTGGTGGAGGGGCTGGCCCAGCGAATTGTCCGGGGAGATGTCCCCGAGGGCTTGAAGGACAAGACCATCTTTTCCCTGGATATGGGAGCCCTGGTGGCAGGAGCCAAATACCGGGGAGAGTTCGAAGAGCGGCTGAAGGCGGTTCTGGAGGAGGTGCGCAAGAGCGAGGGCAGGATTCTGCTCTTTATCGATGAGCTCCATCTCATTGTAGGAGCCGGTAAGACCGAGGGGGCCATGGATGCCGGCAATATGCTAAAACCCATGCTGGCCCGGGGAGAGCTCCATTGTATCGGCGCCACTACCCTGGATGAATATAGAAAATACATTGAGAAGGATGCCGCCCTGGAGCGTCGTTTCCAGCCGGTATTGGTGGATGAGCCTACGGTGGAGGATACCATTTCCATTCTCCGGGGTCTGAAGGACAGGTATGAGGTCTTCCACGGGGTGAAGATTACAGACAGCGCCCTGGTGGCAGCGGCGACCCTGTCTGACCGTTATATTTCCGATCGTTTTCTGCCGGATAAGGCCATTGACCTGGTGGATGAGGCCTGTGCTCTGATCAAGACGGAGATGGATTCCATGCCCACAGAGCTGGATGAGAAGAACCGTAAGATCATGCAGCTGGAGATTGAGGAGGCGGCTCTGAAGAAAGAGACGGATAATCTCAGCAAGGAGCGGCTGGAGGATCTGCAGAAGGAGCTGGCAGAGCTGAGGGATGAATTTAATGTCCAGAAGGCCCAATGGGAGAATGAGAAGGCATCGGTGGAGAAGCTGTCCAGGCTGCGGGAGCAGATTGAGGATATCAACCGCCAGATTCAGGCAGCTCAGCAGGCCTATGACTTGAATAAGGCGGCAGAGCTCCAATATGGAGAGCTGCCCAGACTGCAGAACCAGCTGGCTGCGGAGGAGGAACAGGTGAAGAATCGGGATCTGTCCCTGGTGCATGAAAGCGTCACCGATGAGGAAATCGCCCGCATCATCTCCCGCTGGACCGGTATCCCGGTGGCCAAGCTGACAGAGGGAGAGAGAACCAAGATCCTGGGGCTGGAGACTGAGCTTCATAAGCGGGTGATCGGGCAAGAGGAGGCCGTCAGCCGGGTATCGGATGCCATTATCCGGTCCAAGGCAGGCATCAAGGATCCCACCAAGCCCATCGGATCCTTCCTCTTCCTGGGACCCACCGGCGTGGGCAAGACAGAGCTGGCCAAAACCCTGGCGGAGAAGCTCTTCGATGATGAAAATAACATGGTGCGAATTGACATGAGCGAGTATATGGAGAAATATTCCGTATCCCGTCTGATCGGAGCGCCTCCGGGATATGTGGGTTATGAGGAGGGGGGCCAGCTGACAGAGGCTGTGCGGCGGAAGCCTTATTCCGTAGTCCTCTTTGATGAGATCGAAAAAGCTCACCCGGATGTGTTCAATGTTCTGCTGCAGGTATTGGATGACGGCCGGATTACCGACTCCCAGGGCAGAACGGTGGACTTCAAGAATACCATCCTGATCATGACCTCCAATATCGGATCCCAGTATCTGCTGGAGGGAATCCAGGAGGACGGAAGCATCCGCCAGGAGGCGCAGGATATGGTTCAGAAGGATCTGCGGGGGCATTTCCGCCCCGAATTCCTGAACCGTCTGGATGAGATCATTCTCTTCAAACCCCTGACCAAGGACAACATTGGACATATCGTAGACCTGCTGGTGGCAGATCTGAACCGTCGTCTGGCAGACCAGGAGCTGACCCTTGAGCTGAGTCCGGCGGCCAGGGCTTATGTCATCGACGGAGGTTACGATCCGGTCTATGGAGCCCGGCCCCTGAAACGGTTTGTTCAGAAGCATGTAGAAACCCTGTCGGCTAAGCTGATCTTAGGAGGCAGTCTCCATGAGGGGGATACCATTCTCATTGACTGTCAGGCCGGGAGCCTGGAGGCTCTGGTAAAACCCAGGGTTGAGGTGGACTAATCCGATCCATAGTTTTTTTGCTAAAGTGCTGGACATATTTTCCTTCTATATTATAATAGGGTCAGAGTCAAATTCAGGTTTGGCTCTGACCTTTTTTGTGATATTGTAATGGGAGTGAGAGATGGGAATGAATTATGAGGAAGCGGTGCACTATATCGAGGAAGTGCCCAAATTTACCAGGAAGACAACGTTGGCACATACCCGGTATCTGCTGAACAAGCTGGGGAATCCGGATAGGGATCTGAAGATCATCCATGTGGCGGGAACCAACGGCAAGGGCAGCGTCTGTGCCTATCTGAATGCCATGTTTACAGAAGGGGGATATACCTGCGGAATGTTTACCTCCCCTCATTTGATCCGGATCAATGAACGTTATATGATCGGAGGCCTTCCGGTGGATGACGAGACCTTTTTGCAAGCCTTTCTCCGGGTGCAAGGGGCCTGGCAGGAGGCTATGGCTGAGGGAGAGAGCCATCCTACCTATTTTGAGATCCTTTTCCTGATGGGAATGTTGATATTTAAAGAAAAGAAGGTAGATTATCTGATTCTGGAGACAGGTCTGGGGGGCCGATTAGATGCTACCAATGTCATCGAACATCCCCTGGCCTGTATCATTACCTCCATCAGCCGGGATCATACGGAATATCTGGGGGAGACCATCCCCCAGATTGCCGGTGAGAAGGCGGGGATCATCAAAGCGGGGGTCCCGGTGGTCTATGACGGGAGGAATCCCCAGGCCGCCCAGGTCATAGAAGAGAGGGCCAGGGAGCTGGGAAGTCCGGCCTATGTGCTGACCCAGGATATGTATACCCTGCACAGCACCAGCAGGCGAGGCATTTCCTTTGCCTTCCGCTTTGGCCGGGAGGAGACGAACCTGCAGATTCCTTACATTGCGGAATATCAGATGATGAATGCCTCCCTGGCCTTCTTCATCATGAAGAAGCTGCGAGGAGAGCACAAAATAGGGGAAGCTGCCCTGATCCGGGGCATTGGCAAGACCAATTGGCCCTGTCGGATGGAGACCGTGCTGGAGGGCGTGGTCATAGACGGAGCCCATAACGAGGACGGGGTAGCCCAATTTGTCAAGACGGCGGCTCATTTTGGGGAGAAAAATGAGATTACCATTCTCTTTTCCGCAGTGGCGGACAAGCGCTATCCGGATATGATCCGGGAGATCGCAGAGGGAATCCACCCCAGCCACGTGGTTACCACAGAAATCGCCGGAAGCCGGGAGGTGTCTGCCCAGGCTTTGGCGGAACTTTTTCGAGCCAACGGCTGCAGGCAGGTGGAGGCGGAGTCGGAGGTGGGCTCTGCCTTTGAGAAGGCCTACCGGGAAAAGGGGGAGGGGCTCCTGTTCTGTGTGGGTTCTCTCTATCTGGCCGGCGAGCTCAAGGATTGGATCCAGCGACACCATGAGGAGATACACGCATGTTGAATTACGAAGAGGAATTGAAGAAGTTCAAGCCTTGCCTGGATGTGGATGAGGTGGAGGATGCCATTTACAGCAGGGATCTGACGGATGTCATTGATATTCTGAAGGAAATGCAGAAGATCAGACCGGATCAAACAGGGGAGCGATAAAGATTGATGAATTGTATGAATTGCGGAGCTCCGGTTCGAAAGGGGCGGCTCTGCCCTCAATGCGGCTGCGATCTGAGTGTCCAGAGAAAGGCCCTGCAGCTGTCGGTTCACTATTATAATCAAGGTCTGGATAAGGCCCAGATTCGGGATCTGTCCGGCGCCATTGACCTGCTGCGGCGCAGTCTGAAATATGATAAGAGGAATCTGTCAGCCCGCAATCTGCTGGGCCTGGTTTACTTTGAGACAGGGGAGACGGTATCGGCTCTCAGTGAATGGATCATCAGCAAGAATATCAAGCCGGGCCATAATATTGCTTCTGAATATATTCGGAAGCTGCAGTCGGAACCGGCCAAGCTGGATATCCTGAATCAGACCATCAAGAATTATAATATTGCCCTCAAATGCTGCAGGGATGGCAATGAGGATGTGGCAGTGATTCAGCTGAAGAAGATCCTGAATCAGAATCCCAAGCTTATCAAGGCCTATCACCTGCTGGCTCTGATCTATATTAAGCGGGAGGAGTATGAGAAGGGCAGGAGAATTCTGAAGAAGGCAGCCAGAATCGACAAGACCAACTCCACTACCTTACGTTTCCTCAAGGAGATCGACCAGCAGACCGGTACCGTGACCACCCTGGAGGGACGCCGGGGGGGCCTTTGGTCCAAGAGGGGAGAGGGGGAGAAGGAAGAGAAGGAGAGGAATAACTCTCAGACCTATATCTCGGATGGAGAAGTGATCATCCAGCCCACCTCCTTCCGGGAGACCTCGGCCTTTTCCAATATCATGAATATCATCATGGGAATTCTGGTGGGAGGCCTGGTGGTTTGGTTTCTGGTGGTGCCCTCGGTCAAGCAGACGGTCAACCGGACGGCGGACGAGAAAATTGTGGAATACAGCAATACCATGGCCAGCCAGACCGCCCAGTTGGAGGAACTGCAAAAGCAGATTGAGGAGTCCAATGCAACGGTGGAATCGGCTCAGACCCAGATTCAGGATGCTCAGAAGAAGTCCGATGCCTACGAGGCTCTCTTTCAGGCCTATAATGCCTATCAGAGCCAGAACTACGAGCAGGCCTCCAAGGCCCTGGAGGGGATGGATGTGACCCTCCTGTCGGTGGATGCCAAGGCAGTCTATGACAGCATTTACGGGGACATCCAGGATCAGATGTTTACCAAATATTCCCAGGCCGGGGTGACGGCCTTTGAAAAGGGAGATTATACGACGGCCATAGATAACCTGGCCAAGGCCAAGGCCATCAAGAGCGACGATTATACGGTTTTGACCTACCTGGCCCACTCCTACCGTCTGAGCCGGGATATCCAGAATGCCCTGACTGCCTTCCAGGATATTGTGACTCAGTTCCCGGACACCCGCCGGGCTACCACGGCCCAGCATTATATCAACCTGCTTAAGCAGGGAGAGATCGGGGATACCCCCTCCGATCTCAGCGAAGCCAGTGACACCGGTACAGGAGGAGAAACGGACACAGGAACGGGAACAGGAAGCGAAAGTGACACCGGAACGGGGACAAGGACCGGCACCGGGACAGGAAGCGGGGATGAGGCAGATACCGGAGAGGGAACCGCCGCCGGGGAGGGAGGAAATGCCTCGGAGGCTGGCGATGGCACCTCCCAGGAGGGGGATCCCTACGCAGCTGCGGAGGAATAAGCTTGGTTACAGTGTCAAAAGCCTGAGCCCACGACATGCTCGCATGTCGGTGGGGGAATGGCTTTATGACACGCCCCTCAATGAGGGTGAAGTGGGGCAAAAGCCCCGCGAAAACCCGAATTGAGGGAGGATTGTGGGAGTGCGTAGCACGAAACAATCCGTGTAACCAAAGGTTTGGGTGTTTTGACACCCAAACCAAACTTTTCTTGCATCGGGGAGCCTGCGCCGGCAGTCAGAGACAGGAGGTAGAAGATGGGCAAATATATGATGGCTTTGGATGCAGGAACCACCAGCAATCGCTGCATTCTTTTTAATGAAAATGGGGAAATCTGCAGTGTAGCCCAGAAGGAATTTTCGCAATATTACCCCCAGCCTGGCTGGGTGGAGCATGACGGGAGGGAGATCTGGGCCACCCAATATGCTGTGGCGGTGGAGGCTATGCAGAAGATTCTGGTATCTGCAGAGGACATTGCAGCCATAGGAATCACCAATCAGCGGGAGACCACCCTGGTCTGGGACAAGGCCACCGGGGATCCCATTTGCCCGGCTATCGTCTGGCAATGCCGCAGGACGGCAGCCTTTTGTGATGAACTGAAGAGCCGGGGACTGGCAGAACTCTTCCGGGCCAAGACCGGCCTGGTGCTGGATGCCTATTTTTCCGGTACCAAGCTGAAATGGATTCTGGATCATCAGCCGGGGGCGCGAGAAAGAGCCCAGCGTGGAGACCTGCTCTTCGGAACGGTGGAGACCTGGCTGATCTGGAAGCTGACCAAGGGGCGGATCCATGTTACGGATTATTCCAATGCCTCCCGGACCCTCTTGTTCAATATCCATACCTTGGACTGGGATCCGGAAATCCTGGATATTCTGGACATTCCCAGAGCCATGCTCCCGGAGGTTCGGCCCTCGGGCTGGGTCTATGGAGAGACGGACCGGGAATATTTCGGAAAACCCATCCCCATTGCCGGGGCAGCCGGGGACCAGCAGGCTGCCCTCTTCGGCCAGGCCTGCTTTTCCCAGGGAGATGTGAAGAATACCTACGGAACCGGGGGCTTTCTCCTGATGAACACCGGAGAGCTTCCGGTATCCTCGGAACATGGTCTGGTTACCACTATCGCCTGGGGCCTGGAGGGCAAGGTCACCTATGCCCTGGAGGGATCGGTTTTCGTGGCAGGGGCGGCGGTTCAATGGCTGCGGGATGAGCTCAAGCTGGTGGAATCCGCTGCCGATTCGGAGGCCATGGCGCAGAAGGTCAGGGATACCAACGGCTGCTATGTGGTTCCGGCCTTTACCGGGCTGGGGGCTCCCTATTGGGATCCCTATGCCCGGGGCACCATTGTGGGCTTGACCCGGGGGGTCAACCGCTGCCATCTGGTGCGGGCAACCCTGGAATCCATCGCCTTCCAGGTCAATGATGTGCTGAAAGCCATGGAAGCAGATGCCAAAGTTCGTCTGACAGCGGTCAAGGCGGACGGGGGCGCCAGCGCCAACAACTTCCTGATGCAGACCCAGGCGGATCTCTGCGGCGTTCCCCTCTATTGTCCCCAGTGCCTGGAGACCACTGCTCTGGGAGCCGCCTATCTGGCAGGCCTGACGGTGGGATACTGGAAGGACCGGGAAGAAATTAAGAAAAAATGGAAAATGAGCCGGATCTTCCAGCCCCTCCTGTCGGAGGAGAAAAGACAGGAAAAGATCAAGGGCTGGAAAAAGGCTGTTCAATGCTCCTTCGGATGGGCCAGGTAGGAAGATGACCCGGCGGCAGGAACAGGGAAGGCCCTTGGAGAAAGAGAAAAGCTAACGGGGAAGCTGCCTGGAAGCGAAGAACTTCCGGTATTTTTGTAGGAAGTGGAGGAGAGTCATGCCCAGAACCCCGCAGGAAATGACCTCTCCCAGTCCTACCGTAACCATAAAGTAGGGAATGGAACCCTCGAAGTGATAGACGAAGGCCAGGATCCAGGGGACGATCAGGACATTGGTAACAATGGGAGGAAGGGCTGCCAGGCGGGGATGGCGGCGCAGGCCGTAGGTACCCAGAGCCCCCAGCAGGGTAGCCAGGCTGCCGAAGATCACATCTAGAATAAGCCCTCCGGCGAGAAAATTGGACAAAATACAGCCCACAAACAAGCCGGGGATGGCAGCAGAGGTGAAAAAGGGCAGGATGGTCAAGGCTTCTGAGAAGCGGACTTGAATCACATAGCTGGACAGGCCCAGGGCATTGGCCGCCAGGGTCAGCAGGACATAGAGAGCAGCAATCGCGGCTCCCTGGGTGAGATACAGAGCTTTTTGGTTTTTCATTGGTACATCTCCTTTAGTTTTGTTTATTGTGAGGAAGGTCTCGAACTCACATGGGTCAGCGCTATTTGCAGACACCAACGATGGGGAGTATAACACACAGGGATGCAAAAAACAAGGGGAAGAGGAAAGGAGGATGGGAAAAACTGAGCCTTTGCAATCCTAAAGATTGAATAAAAACAATAAAAAAACCATAAAAAAAAGGGAAAAAATCCCTTGCTATCTGTGCTGGTGAACTATATAATTACTGAGAAAGCCCCGGACGGCGGATGCACAGATGGGCAAGCTGGCTTTCGTTCGTGGTGGAGGCGGCGCTAGCCGCCATGGGAGTTCAAAAGAAAATACAGCACAGAGAGGTTCATGGACATGAAGAATTCCAACGATGCAATCCGGGATGCCCGTACACTGGGGATTCCCAAAATGTTAATTCTGGGACTACAGCATATGTTTGCCATGTTTGGCGCCACCATATTGGTGCCGATTTTGGTTAACTCCTATTTCCAGGAGGCCTGCGGGGAGGGCCTGACCAAGGGTCTTACCGTATCCGTTACCTTATTTTGCGCCGGTTTCGGCACCTTGTTTTTTCATGTATGCGCCAAGATGAAGGTGCCTGCATTTCTGGGATCCTCCTTTGCATTTTTGGGAGGATTTTCCACGGTAGCCAACTTAAGCAACGGCATGTATGCCAATATGCCCGCCAATGAGAAGGTGGCTTATGCCTGCGGCGGTATCGTGATCGCCGGTCTTTTATACCTGGTGCTGGCCCTGGTGATCCGCCTGGCAGGGGTGAAACGAGTGATGCGCTTCCTGCCTCCGGTGGTAACGGGACCGGTGATCATCTGCATCGGTTTGAGCCTGGCTTCCTCTGCCATCAGCAATGCTTCCAAGAATTGGCTGCTGGCTGTGATTGCTCTGGTGGTCATCATTATCTTCAATATCTGGGGCAAGGGGATGTTCAAGATCATTCCCATTCTCATGGGGGTTGTGATTGCCTATGGGGCTGCTTTGCTTATGAATGCCTGTGGTCTGACCAATCCTGACGGCAGCGCTATTCTGGATTTTGCCTCCATAGGGTCGGCAGGCTGGGTCGGCATTCCGGCTTTTCAGATCTGCAAGTTTGATCTGACTGCCATTCTGGTGATGGCTCCCATCGCCATCGCTACCATGATGGAGCATGTGGGGGATATTTCCGCCATCTCTGCCACAGTAGGGGAGAATTATCTGGCGGATCCGGGTCTGCACAGAACCCTGATGGGGGATGGCCTGGCTACCTCCATTGCCGGCTTCATCGGGGGTCCTGCCAATACCACCTATGGGGAGAATACCGGAGTGCTGGAGCTCAGCCGGGTCTTCGATCCCAGGGTCATTCGGATTGCCGCTGTATTTGCCCTGATCATCAGCTTCATTCCCAAGGTATCTGCCATCATCGGCACTATGCCCTCTGCCATCATCGGAGGGGTCAGCTTCATGCTCTATGGTATGATCTCCGCCATCGGCGTGCGCAATGTGGTGGAGAATAAGGTAGACCTGACCAAGTCCCGCAACCTGATTATCGTAGGGGTCATCTTCGTATGCGGCCTGGGCTTCAGCGATGGCATCACCTTCGTAGTGGGGGAGACATCCATTACCCTGACTGCTTTGGCCATTGCAGCCATCGCCGGAATCCTGCTGAATATCATTCTGCCGGGCAACGATTATGAATTTGGAGTGAATGCCAAGGGAGATGAGAACCGGGGCATCCATCAATAAAGTATAGACCTGCCGCCGGAGGGAGATACCCGAAAGGCTCCTGGCACACATGGGATCCGGCGCCTGCATAAAAGAAAGCTCACCCCTTGGGAAATCAGATCCGAAAGGGCGAGCTTTCTTTTGTTGCCATCCATGTTGCAGGATGTCCGGCATCTCCCCGAAAGGAGATCCGGGGGATTTACCAGATCTCCGGGTGAACCTTGGAGCAGGTGAAGGCCAGGGAGCCGGGTCCGATATGGCAGGATACGCTTAAGGACAGGGGGAAGATGCGAATCTCCCCGGCATTGGGAAAGCTTTCCATCCCCTCCGTGCGGAATTCCCCGGCGGCTTCCAGATTGTGGGATTGGATGACATCCAGGTTGATATTCTCTCCGAAACGGTTGGCCATGTCATCCTTGATGGCCTGGGTCATGATCTTCTTGGCCTGCGCCATGGTTCGTGCCTTGGCGAAGGCATCCAGCTTCTCCCCTTGAATCTGCAGAACCGGTTTGAGCTTCAGCAGGGTACCGATGGCTGCCGCTGCCGGGGTGATACGGCCCCCCTGCTTTAAGTATTTCAGAGTTGCCACAGTGATATAGATGCTGGAATCGAAGCGGGTGGCTTCCAGCCAATCCCCGATCTCGGCGGCAGACAGGCCATTCTTGGCTTGCTGCTGTGCCTCAATGGCGGAATAGCGGAGGGTCCCGGAGATGCGCTGGTTATTGACCACGCGGACGCGGCCCTGATATTCCTCAGACAGCATGGAGGCAGTCTGGCAGGAGCCGGACAGGCCGCTGGACATGGGAATGTGCACGATCTCGTCATAATTCTTGAGAAGCTTATCCCAGAGGGCGGAGACGGATTCTATGGAGGGCTGAGAGGTAGATACCTTGATGGTGGGGTCTTCCTCCAGGCGACGGAAGAACTCCGCCTGATCCATGTCAACCTCCTCCAGATATTCTTTTCCGTTCATAAAGAAAGGCATAGGCAGCATATAGAGACCTAATTCCTCCGCCTGTGCCATGGTCATGCCGCAATTGCTGTCAGTAATTACTGCGATTGATTTCATCTGATTACCTCCGTATGGGTTGGTTGGTCAGCCGGAGACTGACAGGGACATTATACAATATCTAAAAATGAAAGACAAGGTGTTTTGACATCCAAACTATTGTGTGTTGACAAGGGAGGGAAAAAGGCTTATAATGACCTCAATTGAAGAGGTAGTTATTCGATTACCGCGGGGTGGAGCAGTCTGGAAGCTCGTCGGGCTCATAACCCGAAGGTCACAGGT
>CAVLCU010000042.1:0-16855 GCA_963661545.1 Lachnospiraceae bacterium
CCTGCTTGCCGAATCCGTACCTGCCCAGAGAATTCTCTTCCTCCTCCCGGCCGGAATAGCGGTCTCCCTCAATGATCTTGCGCAGGTCCGTGTTGCCGTAATCCACGGATTCCATGATATCCACTTCCGTATTGTCATCCCGCAGAACCCGGACATCCAGTCCCAGAGACTGGAGCTCCTTGAGCAATACCTTGAAGGATTCCGGAATGCCGGGCTCAGGAATGTTCTCTCCCTTGATAATGGCCTCATAGGTCTTCACACGGCCTACCACATCATCGGACTTAACCGTCAGAATCTCCTGCAGGGTATAGGAAGCACCGTAGGCCTCCAGGGCCCAAACCTCCATCTCTCCGAAACGCTGACCGCCGAACTGGGCCTTGCCTCCCAAGGGCTGCTGGGTCACCAGGGAGTAGGGGCCGGTGGAACGGGCATGGATCTTATCATCTACCAGGTGGTGGAGCTTCAGATAATGCATGTGGCCAATGGTGGTAGGACTGTCGAAGAATTCTCCGGTTCGTCCGTCTCTTAAGAGCACCTTGCCGTCCCGGGAGATGGGAACTCCCTTCCATACCTCCCTATGGTCCTTATTCTGATCCAGATATTCATATACCTCCGGGCGGAGCTCCTCCCTGTGTTTCGCAGAGAACTCCTCCCAGGACAGGTTGACATAATCATTGGCCAATTCCAGAGTATCCTGGATATCCACCTCGTTGGCTCCGTCGAAGACGGGGGTGGAAATATTGAATCCCAGGGCTTTGGCCGCCAGGCTCAGGTGGATCTCCAATACCTGACCGATATTCATACGGGAAGGCACGCCCAGGGGGTTCAGCACGATATCCAGGGGACGTCCGTTGGGCAGGAAGGGCATATCCTCCACCGGAAGCACCCGGGAGACAACACCCTTGTTCCCGTGACGGCCGGCCATCTTGTCCCCCACGGAAATCTTCCTCTTCTGGGCAATATAGATCCGGACAGCCTGATTGACGCCGGGAGAGAGCTCGTCTCCGTTATCCCGGGTGAAGACCTTGGCATCGACAATAATCCCATATTCCCCATGGGGAACCTTCAGGGAGGTATCTCGAACCTCTCTGGCTTTCTCACCGAAAATAGCCCGCAGGAGACGTTCCTCCGCCGTCAGCTCTGTCTCCCCCTTGGGGGTTACCTTGCCTACCAGGATATCTCCTGCCCGAACCTCGGCGCCGATGCGGATAATGCCTCGCTCATCCAGATCCTTCAAGGCCTCATCACCTACGCCGGGAACATCCTTGGTAATCTCCTCCGGCCCTAACTTGGTATCTCTGGCCTCTGCCTCATATTCCTCTATATGAATGGAGGTATAGACATCCTCCTGTACCAGTCTCTCGCTCAGGAGAACCGCATCCTCGTAGTTATAACCCTCCCAGGTCATGAAGCCGATGAGGGGATTCTTGCCCAGAGCCAGCTCCCCGTTGGAGGTGGAAGGACCGTCTGCAATCACATCCCCTGCATTGACATGGTCTCCCTTATTGAGAATGGGTCTCTGGTTGTAGCAGTTGCTCTGGTTGCTGCGCATGAACTTGGTCAGATGATAAACCTCCCGGGTTCCATCCTCATTGTCCATGCGGATCTCCTTGGAGGAGGCATAGGTAATGGTACCGGACTTCTTAGCTACCACACAGACACCGGAATCCACGGCTGCCTTGGCCTCAATTCCGGTTCCCACTGCCGGAGCCTCGGTAAAGAGCAGGGGCACAGCCTGACGCTGCATGTTGGAGCCCATCAGAGCCCGGTTGGCATCGTCATTCTGCAGGAAGGGAATCAAGGCTGTAGCCACGGAAAATACCATCTTGGGAGACACGTCCATGAAATCAAACATCTGACGCTCGTACTCCTGGGTCTCCTCCCGGTAACGGCCGGATACATTCTTCCGCAGGAAATGACCCTCTGCGTCCAAAGGCTCATTGGCCTGGGCTACGTGATAATTATCCTCCTCGTCGGCAGTCATATATACCACTTCATCGGTTACCCGGGGATTCTTAGGGTCCGACTTATCGATCCGGCGGTAGGGAGCCTCCACAAAGCCATAGGGATTGATCCGGGCATAGGAAGCCAGGGAGTTGATCAGGCCGATGTTAGGACCTTCCGGGGTCTCAATGGGACACATTCTTCCGTAATGGGAATAATGGACATCTCGCACCTCGAATCCGGCCCGATCCCGGGACAAACCACCAGGCCCCAAGGCAGACAGACGTCTCTTGTGGGTCAGCTCTCCCAAAGGATTGTTCTGATCCATGAACTGGGACAGCTGGGAAGAACCGAAGAATTCCTTTACCGCAGCGGTTACCGGCTTGATATTGATGAGAGACTGGGGTGACAGAGTCTCGATATCCTGGGTAGTCATGCGTTCCCGCACTACCCGCTCCAGCCGGGACAGACCGATCCGATATTGGTTCTGCAGCAGTTCCCCGACGGCACGAATCCGACGGTTGCCCAGGTGGTCGATATCATCGGCATTGCCCAGGCCATACTCCAGATGCATATTATAATTGATGGAAGCGAAAATATCCTCTTTGGTGATGTGTTTGGGAATCAGCTCGTGGATGTTCGCCCGGATGGCTTCCTTGATCTCCTCCAGATTCCCATGTTCCTCCAGAATCCTGGCCAGAGCCGGATAATATACCTCCTCCGTCACATGCACCTGGGCAGGGTCCACATCCACCCAGCGGGTGATATCTACCATCTGATTGGACAGGACCTTGACCAGCCGATCCTCCAGCTCGATCCATACGTAGGGAACTGCCGCATATTGAATGTCATCTGCCAGTTCCTTGGTGACCTTGGTCCCCTTCTCCGCTACAATCTCTCCGGTAGAAGTATTGACCACATCCTCTGCCAGAACGAAACCGGTAATCCGGTTCCGCAAAGCCAGCTTCTTGTTGTATTTGTAACGTCCCACCTTGGCCAGGTCATACCGGCGGGGATCGAAGAACATGGCATTGATCAGACTCTCCGCACTCTCCACAGCCAAAGGCTCGCCGGGACGGATCTTCTTATAGAGTTCCAGAAGACCTTCCTGATAATTCGTAGATACATCCTTGCCAAAGCTGGCCAGGATCTTGGGTTCCTCTCCGAAGAGCTCCGTAATCTCCGCATTGCTTCCCACCCCCAGGGCACGGATCAAAACGGTGATGGGAACCTTCCTGGTTCGGTCTACACGTACATAGAAAACATCATTGGAGTCCGTCTCATATTCCAACCAGGCACCACGGTTGGGAATGACCGTACAGGAATACAGCTTCTTGCCCAGCTTATCGTGGGCAATGCCATAATAGATACCAGGAGAACGTACCAGCTGGCTGACGATAACACGCTCCGCTCCGTTGATCACGAAGGTACCGGTGGCGGTCATAAGGGGCAAATCACCCATGAAAATCTCATGTTCGCTGATTTCGTCCTTCTCCTTATTATACAGACGAACCTTCACCTTCAAAGGTGCCGCATAGGTAGCATCCCTCTGCTTGCACTCTTCGATAGAATACTTCACCTCATCTTCACACAGAGTAAAGTCTACGAATTCCAGACTCAGCTTCCCGGCATAATCCTCAATCGGGGAAATATCATCAAAGACTTCTTTCAGTCCTTCGTCAAGGAACCAGTTATAGGAATCCTTCTGAACTTCGATCAGATTGGGCATTTCCAAAACTTCTTTTTGTCTCTGGTAACTCATTCGCATACTTTTTCCGGTGGTAATCGGACGTATTCTGTTTTTCTCCATTGACGTTTCACCCCTTGTGTGTATAATATTTATCAGGAAGATGCTTCCTCATCCCTCGTGTCCGTGGCAGGCAGGAGGGGAAAAGGCATATCTTGCCATAATAGTGCATTTTTTACTGTATCACACAATTCCGGGTGTGTCAACCGCTTTCCCCTGAGGCCGATTGTTCTTTTCCTGGTACAAGGAGGTTTTTATGTACGAAGCTTTAGATGTCTCTATCCCAGATGTGGATGCTTACCTGGACCGCTTTCACGGGGACCGGCCCAGACGGCCGGACCGGGAGTCCCTGGACGCCCTGGTCTATGCCCACCAATGCCATGTGGTCTTTGAAAATCTGGATCCCTGCGTCTTGCGCCGGTCGGTTTCCCTGGAGATTCCCCGGCTCTATGAGAAGTTTGTCACCCGCCGCCGGGGGGGCTATTGTTTTGAACAGAATGCCCTCTTCACCCAACTCTTGCAGGATCTGGGTTATCGGGCTACTGCCTGTATGTGCCGCATTACCAGAGAGCCTGGGGCGATAAGTCCCATCATGCATCGGGGAATTATCGTTCATTTCGAGAATGACAGGGTCTTCTGTGATGTGGGCTTCGGGGGGCCTGCCGCACCGGGCAGTCTCCCCATAAGAGACGGCAGCCGCACCTCCTTCGGCCGGGAAGAATATCAGGTCAGCCGGGCGGATGATTATTGGTGGAATATCAGCCGTACCAATTCCTCCGGCGAGGAGGAGATGGTCATGCAATTCTTCTGTATGCCCCAGGAAAATATGGATTTTATCCCCTTCAATGAATTCTGCGCCAGGAGCCCGGAATCTCCCTTTACTCAGAAGCTATTCCTGAATCTGAGAAAACCGGAGGGTTCCCTCAGCCTGCTGGGGGATACCTTTACTTCTACCAGCAGGGGACAGGCAAGCTCCCGCAAGGTTCAGGATCTGCCTGATCTTCTGCACCTACTGCACCAGTCCTTTGGTTTCGAGGAGGACTTCTGTCTCTCCCTGGATCCTGCGCAGCTAAAAGCTGCCGCATCTCTCAACCAATAAGCATCGGCATTGGCCTTCCAGCCACCCCAAGATGCCAAACGGATAACATGGAAAATAAAAAACCCTCTGACTCTTCTTTCGTCAGAGGGTTTTTCCCTTTTCTATCCTTTTCCCTTATCCCAGGTCATAGAGACTCTCGTCCGTGGGACGATTCTTGTCGAAGACGCTGGCGGCATCGATCAGGTCGCTGACCTTGTCATCGCCCCCATATACGGCCTCCCAGAGGCGGTAGCCATCCAGATTTCTCCGGCCCATGCGCAGATAGAGGTCTCCGATCTGGACAAAGTATTGGCTGGAGTCTACATTACAGAAGATGTCGAAGCCCTGGCTCTTCATATACTGGAACTTCTCGGTGGAGGCATAATCCTCATTCCAGGCAGCCAGATCCTCCCCATGGGCGAAGATGATCCGGTCCGTCCCGCCGATCAGGGGAGCTACATATTCCAGCCATTTCTGGGTATCCTCCTGGATCCAGGTCATATCTGCAGTTCCGATCCGAATATGTCCCCATGTGTGGCTGGCGAACTTCCAGCCATCCGCCAGAAGGCTGTCAGCCACTGCCTTGGCATTGGCACACTCCGTCTCCCAGTTGTATTCCGGATGAGCAGCCAGCCAGGCCTCCTGGTCTGCCGTCAGCTCCACCCGATCCCGGTAGCAATAGTCGGTTCGGTAGCCAAGGATTCCGTTATATCCGGTCAAGGCTATGGTTCCCTTGGCTCCCTTGTAGGAGAAATCCGGATGCTGATCCAGGAAATCATCCAGCAGGGGCACGCAGTCATAGGAGCCTACCACGGTAGTTCCGTCTGCCTGGACATATTCGCAGGTCGGAGTTCCGTCATCTCCCACGATCATGCGGGTAGCGGTTCCCCTGCCATCATAACTGTGATAATAGCTCAGGTCGTCCAGGGACAGGACAAAGGGGGTCTTGCCCTGGGGCAGCATGATATTCTTGGCAGTAACGTGGACAGTGCCATTTTCATCGGTAGTCTTGTCGATCATGTCATCCAGGTCAACCAGAACATAGCCCCGTTCATACATCTGCTGCATGATGGCATTGAACTCATCCACCGTGGTCATCCATTGGCAGAAGCCCTTGGTGGAATTGTTCCAGCTCTCATCATCCGTCAGAGAGAAGCCTCTGGAGGGATCCACCACCAGGGTATGGAAGAAGATATGGGTCACCTTCTCCGGAGCGGTAGCCACCAGATTGCTCTTCTTGGTCTCCAGATCCGCCACCAGGGTAATGATGTCCGCATCCTGGTCTGCCCCTTCTATGGTATTGAGCAGGGCAATGGCTCCCTCATAATCATATTGAACCGCCAGGGCATTGGCCTGGTTGATGATATCCTCCTTGCTGCCCGGTGTCACCCCCTCAGAAGTGTCAGAGACAGAGGTGGCAGCAGATGAGCTGCTTCCATCCACCACAGAGGAAGCACTGATGGCAGAGGAGGAATCGCTATTTTGTCCCTTTTTCTTATTCTTAGAAGCCCCTCCCGTCAGAAGCCAAATAGCAACAATTAGGGCTACCAGCAGCACAGCCAGCAAAATGGTCTTCAAAATCAAGATTCTTTTGCGTCTCCGTCTGCGCAGCTCTCGCCGACTCAGGTGTTCCTTATCCGTCATTTTCGTTCCTCCTTATTGGATCTGGGATTGTTCTTAGGAATTGTTCTGGATTTCCGGGGATTCCTCAGGTTCTCTATGGATTCCTCTGGGCATGGGCCTCGTAGACTAAAATGGCGGTCGCCACTGCCGCATTCAAAGACTCCACCTGCCCCTCCATGGGAATCCGGATCAGGCTGTCACAGCAGGCCGCCAGCTCCCGGCTGAGGCCATTCCCCTCATTTCCGATGACAAAGGCGGTTCCCTCCCGGTAATCTTCCCGGTTATAGGTTTGATTTCCTTGCAAATGAGCGGCAAATGTCCGGATGTTCTGCTCCTTCAGCCACTCCATGACCTTCAAAAGAGAATCCTCCAGGACAAAGGGCATCCGAAAGACCGATCCCATGGTGGATCGAATGGTCTTGGGATGGAAGAGGTCCACGCAATTCCGGCTGAGGATCAGCCCCGTCACACCGGCTCCCTCCGCCGTCCGCAGAATGGTTCCCACATTACCCGGATCCTGCAGATCCTCCAGCACCAGCAGCAG
The DNA here is from genome assembly GCA_963661545.1 of Lachnospiraceae bacterium. GTDB lineage: Bacteria > Bacillota > Clostridia > Lachnospirales > Lachnospiraceae > Scatomonas. Next base: position 6,937 of record CAVLCU010000042.1, read on the forward strand.
GGGAGGAACCCTATGAGAAGCCTTCTCCTCTTGCGGTCCCCCTGGGAGGTTATCTCCCCCCAGCAAGTCTGTCCGGGTATAGGTTGGCATCCGAAGCAGGGTCAGAATCCCCTGGGGAGTCTGGGTATCACACATATGGGCAAATACCCGGTCTTCCACTATTTCGTGGGGAATTCCCTCCACCAGGTCTTTCTTCTCCCTCTCGAAGGAGGCAGATACAAAAACCTGTTCCCGAAGTCCGGCCGGCGCCTCCCGAAAGAGCTTGATCCCCTCTGCCGGGAATAAACCCTGGTCTCTGCGGGCTCTTGCCTTGGTATTTAATTGCAAAACCCGCTTCACCTGGGGGTTTGACATGCTGGTAATCATAGGCTTCTCCCTGACCCTCCCCCTTCGCTCTATCTGGTATAATTATAGGAAAGGGCTCTGGCCACCTCATATTGATATTCCGGTATGGTCTTTTGCATAGCCAGGGCTTCGTTGATATCAAAATCCACATATTCCCCGTTCTTGTATCCTACCACCCGCTTGGTCTTGCCGGCAATCAGCAGGTCAACGGCATAAGCGCCCATGATGGAGGCATAGACCCGATCCTTGCAGGTGGGGCTTCCTCCTCTTTGCATATGTCCCAGGATGGTGGCCCTGGTCTCGATTCCCGTAGCTGCCTCGATTCGCTTGGCCATAGCCTGGGAATGACCGATACCCTCTGCATTGATGATAATATGGTGCTTCTTGCCCTTTTTCCGGTTCTCTATGATATTATTGATAATCTTCTGCTCGTCGTAATCGTATTTCTCCGGAAGGAGGATATCCTCAGCGCCGTTGGCAATTCCACACCAGAGGGCGATATAACCGGCATTTCTCCCCATAACCTCTATGATACTGCAGCGCTCGTGGGAGGTGGAGGTATCTCTGACCTTGTCAATGGCTTCCATGGCAGTATTGACAGCGGTATCAAAACCAATGGTATATTCTGTACAGGCAATATCCAGATCGATGGTTCCGGGGATACCGATGGCATTCACTCCCAGATTGGCCAGCTTCTGAGCTCCGGCAAAGGAACCGTCCCCGCCGATGACCACAAGACCATCGATGCCGAACTTCCTGCAGGTCTCCACCGCCTTCTTCAGGCCTTCATCGGTACGCATCTCCGCACAGCGAGCCGTATAAAGGATGGTGCCGCCTCGCTGAATGGTATCAGAGACATCTCTGGCCGTCATATCGATGATTTCCTCATTCATCAGGCCATCATAACCTTTCAGGATTCCCTTCATCTGAATTCCCTGTCCCAGACCTCTTCGCACAGCTGCACGGATGGCGGCATTCATGCCCGGAGCGTCGCCGCCGCTGGTCAGGACACCAATTGTCTTCACTTTGCTCTCTGTAGCCATATCTGCTCCTCCATACCCAATCTAAGATCACTCACAATTCGGTTTTTATTTTATAGCATTTTGCTGGCTTTTTCAATGCTCTTTTGCCCGAACTATTTTCTATTTCCCCTCCTGCCCAGACCCTTGTCTACCAGTCGCACATTTTCCTTTCCATATCTTTGCTCCAGCTTCTGAACCAGTCCGGCATCCGCCTCTATATTCCGGCTGGCCGGCAGACGCTTCATAGCCTTCTCGGCCTGGATGTAGAGAACCACCTGGTCCTTGCCCTTGGATTGGCCCAGAATCTCATAGAGTCCTGCCACCTCCCCTTCGTAGGCCTCCCGATGGGGAAACTGGATCCAGAGCTCCTTCCTGGTCTGATCAAAGGGGGTGACCCGCTCCAGGATCAGCTTGCCGGGCTTTTCCTCCTCCAGGGAGACCCGACCCTCGATGAAGACCCGGGCCTCCTCCTTCAATAGATCCAGATTGCTCTGGTAGTCTCTGGGAAAGGCAATCACCTCCACGGTTCCCACTAAGTCCTCCAGGGTCAGAAAGGCCATGGCCTGGTTTTGTTTGGTATATTTGACGGTCTTTTCCGTGATCATGCCGCCGATGATCTCCCGGGCTCCATCCCTGACCCTGGGATGGCCTGTCTCCGAATCCGGCTGAAAGTCCGTGGTGACAGCAGAGATGCTTCTGCGCCATTTTTCCTCATACTTTTCCAGGGGATGACCGCTGATATAGACCCCGATCACCTCCTTTTCCAGGGCCAGCAGGTCTTCCTTGTCATACTCTTCCACCTGGGGCAGGGGAACCTCGAAGGCCTCCCTTGTGTCCTCGGACAGGAGGTCGAAGAGGCTCATCTGACCCGTCAGAGAGTTCTTCTTGTCCTGGCTGACCCTGTCCATAATCTGGGAATATACCATCATGAACTGCCTGCGATTGCCCCCCAGACTGTCAAAGGCCCCTGCCTTGATAAAGTTCTCCATGGTGCGCTTGTTGACCTCCCGGCCGCTGAGACGCTGACAGAAGTCCCGCAGGCTGGTATAAGGGCCATTGGTAGCCCGCTCCGCCGCTATGGTATCCATAACCGGCTTGCCGATGCCCTTGACGGCGGCCAGGGCATAGCGAATGCTGCCATTTTCCACGGAAAAATCAGCCTGGCTGCGGTTGATATCCGGCGGCAGGATGCCAATGCCCATCCGGCGGCAATTCAGGATATATTCCGATACCTTGCCGGGATTGTCGATGCAGGAGGTCATGAGAGCCGCCATGAATTCCACCGGATAGTAATACTTGAGCCAGGCGGTCTGGTAGGACACGATGGCATAAGCCGCTGCATGGGACTTGTTGAAGGCATATTTGGCAAAATCCGTCATCTCATCATAGATGTGATTGGCGGTCTCCTGGTCAATGCCCCGGCTGACGCAGCCCGGCACCCCCTCCTGGGGGTTGCCATAGACGAAATTCCGGCGCTCCTTCTCCATAACGGCAGCCTTTTTCTTAGACATGGCCCGGCGAACCAGGTCGCTGCGGCCCAAGGTATAACCTGCCAGATCCCGCACAATCTGCATGACCTGCTCCTGATAAACGATGCAGCCATAGGTAGGCTCCAGAATGGGCTTGAGCTGGGGACAGTCATAGGTCACCGCCTCCGGATGGTTCTTTCCCTTGATATATTGGGGAATGAAGTCCATGGGACCCGGCCGGTAGAGGGAGATTCCGGCAATGATATCCTCCAGGCTTTGGGGCTTGAGCTCCTTCATGAAGCTCTTCATCCCGGCGGATTCCAGCTGGAAGACGCCCTCGCACCTGCCGGAGCCGATCATACCCAGCACCTGGGGGTCATTGTAATCAATCTTCATCATATCCAGCGCCTGTCCTCTGGCCTTCTCTGCCAGCTTCTGGGCATTCTGGATGACCGTTAGGGTGCGCAGCCCCAGGAAATCCATCTTCAGAAGACCCAATTCCTCCAGGGTGGTCATGGTAAATTGGGTAGTGATGGTGCCGTCGGAGGCCCGGGACAGGGGCACATACTCATCCACAGACTTCTGGGAGATCACCACCCCCGCCGCATGCATGGAGGTATGGCGGGGCAGACCCTCCAGCCGTTTGGCCAGATCGATCAGGCGGTGAACCTGGTCATTTTCCTCGTAGAGCTTCTTCAGATCCGGATTCATCTTCAGGGCCTTGTCAATGGTGATATTGAGCTCATTGGGCACCTGCTTGGCGATGGCATCCACCTGGGCATAGGGCATGTCCAGCACCCGGCCCACATCCCGGATCACTCCCCGGGCTGCCAGAGTACCGAAGGTGACAATCTGGACCACCCGGTCCTTGCCATACTTGGCCACCACATAATCAATGACCTCCTGGCGGCGCTCGAAGCAGAAATCCACATCAATATCCGGCATGGAGACCCGCTCCGGGTTCAGAAAGCGCTCAAAGAGGAGGTTGTATCGCATGGGATCCAGCTGGGTGATGCCCAGGGTATAGGACACCAGGCTCCCGGCGGCACTGCCCCGGCCGGGGCCTACCATAATATCATGATCCCGGGCATACTTAATGAAATCCCAGACAATGAGGAAATAATCCACATAACCCATGGTTTTGATGGTATTTAATTCATATTCCAGCCTCTGGTTCAATTCTTCCGTCACCGGCTGATACCGCCGGACCAGTCCCTCCCGACACAGCTTGACCAGATAGTCCCAGGAGCTATATTCCTCCGGCACAGAGTATTTGGGCAGCTTGGTTACCCCAAATTCGATCTCTACATGGCAGCGGTCTGCGATCCTCTGGGTATTCTCCAGGGCCTGGGGGACATAGGGAAAGAGCTGAGCCATCTCCTCCTGGGACTTGACATAATATTGTCCCCCCTCATAGCGCATCCGATCCTCATCCGCCAGCTTCTTTCCGGTCTGCAGGCAGAGAAGGACATCATGGGGCTGGGCATCCTGGGCATAGGTATAATGGACATCATTGGTGGCCACCAGGTCAATGCCCGTCTCCTGGCTTAAGCGCAGGATCTGAGGATTGATCCTCTGCTGGTCTGCCAGACCATGATCCTGGAGTTCCAGGAAGAAGTTGCCCTTGCCAAAAATCTCCTGATAGCCCAGGGCAGCCTTCTTGGCCTCCTCATAGAGATCGCGGCGCAGATTACGGGCTACCTCCCCTGCCAGACAGGCAGACAGGGCAATAATCCCCTCGTGGTACTGGGCCAGAACCTGCCGATCCACCCGAGGCTTATAGTAGAAGCCCTCCACGAATCCCCTGGAAACGATCTTCATCAGGTTGGCATATCCCCGGTTATTCTCCGCCAGCAGAACCAGGTGGTAATAACGGTCATCGCCGCCCCCATTTTCCCGGTCAAAGCGGGAGCCGGGAGCCACATAGACCTCACAGCCCAGAATGGGATTGATCCCCGCCTCCCGGGCAGCCCGATAAAAATCAATGCAACCATACATCACTCCGTGGTCTGTAATGGCTGCACTGTTCATACCCAGCTCCCTGACCCGGGCAACATATTCCTTGATCTTGTTCGAACCGTCCAACAGGCTATATTCTGTATGCACATGCAAATGGATAAAACTCATCTCTTATCCTTCTTCCTAATCCAACCCTACCAGGCTTCCCTCCTGCAGACGGACCTTCTTCTCCTTCAGCAGGTGGCCTACTGCCCTTTTGAAAGCTGCCTTGGACAGACCCAGCTCCTGGTTGATGGTCTCCGGGGAGGCCTTGTCATCGAAGGGAAGGAGACCGCCCCTGTCTTTTATGGCCTCCAGCACCCTGGCCGCATCCTGGTTCATCTGCAGATAGGCCTTCTGCTTGGTGGTAACCGTTAACTTCCCATCTTCCCGTACTGCCGTCACCCGCAGCTGCAGCTTCTGTCCCACCTCAAAATGTCCCTGGGCGTCCTTGCGGGGAATCAGGGCCGAATACCTGTCATCCACTGCCACAAAGATGCCAAAATTCCGGCTGGTCTCGTAGACTCTTCCCTCCACCTGGTCACCGATCACATAGGGAGAGCGGGTCTTCAGATAGGGATATACCTTCATAGTAGCACACAGGCGCTGGCTTTTGTCAATATACAAGGCCACCAAAACCTGGTCTCCCACCTTGACCCCTCCGGTTTGCTCCCGGAAGGGAAGCAAAAGATCCTTCTCCAGCCCCCACTCCAGAAAGGCGCCGATCCGCCCTGCCTCTGCCACCGTCAATACCGCCGTCTCCCCCAGGGTCAGCCTGGGTTCATGCACCGTGGCTATCATCCGATCCTGGGAGTCCTTATAGAGAAATACCTCTATGGAATCTCCCACCTCCGCCCTCTTGGGCAGCTGTTTGGCAGGCAGGAGCACCCTCTCATGGGGTTCTGCATCCTCCCTTTCCGCCAGGTAGACGCCGAAATCCACCTTCTTTACCACATGCAATACTTGCTTCTTCCCTAATTCCAACATAGTCTCTCCGTTCTGCTTTCACTTTCCAAGGCCCCTGCAGCAGCCAGCGGGATACCGTTTCCTTATCTTCGCAGCTCTGCCAGGAAATAGGGGGCTCCGCCCTCCTGGTTCAGGGCCACAAGGTAACCCTCCTCTGTCTGACTGACCCGGGGATAGATCCGGTCTCCCAGATGAGCCTGGCTCTTATATTCCGCCCGCATTCTTCCGATCTCAAGGTTGGGCGGCAGACAGGCTGCTGCCATCCGGACATATTGACCGTTATTGACATGATGGTTGGTATCCAGATGATACTCCTGCACCGTGAAGGGGGGCAAATCAGTCCCTTCCGGGGGAACCTGTATCTTGCGGGAGCCGAAATCCTCCGTCAGCTTATGGTCTGCCTCGATTCCGTAGGCTTGGGTCAGGACCTCCGGCACCTGGATCATCCGCCCCTTCTGAAGATCCATCAAAACCCAGTCCGAATTGGCTATGGCAAATCTTCGTCCCTCCTCCCCTTCCATGGAATAATTCCGATATCCCAGGCATCTGCGAAAGCCGTAGGCCCAGGTGCTGGTCTTAACCCGGTCTCCCAGAGCCGGATATTGGTCCACATGGATCTGCCAGCCTGCCAAAACCCAGGCCATGTGCCTTTCCTCCATCCAGCCCATGCCTACCCCGGAATCCTCCGCATGGAAGGTGCTGCAATCCTGAAAATAATTGATCAGGTTATACAGGGTCAGTCTTCCGTCCTCCCCCACCTCACTGTAACGTATCCTGCCGGGAAATGAATAAATCATCCTCTTCTCCTTCTTTCATTCTCCAAGATAGGGCTGCCTTCCCCTCGAAACCCAGTGGTTTCATCGGCAAGAGCAACCAGAAAAGGCCATTGCATTGTCTGCAATGACCTTTCAGCACCTGGGCTACCTGGATTCGAACCAGGAAATGACGGAGTCAGAGTCCGTTGCCTTACCATTTGGCGATAGCCCAATTTCGTACAACACGATGTATTATACCCGAAGTTTAGGGAGAATGCAAGTATTTTTTTACTTTTTTTTGTCCGGCTCCAGACCTGACTCCTTCTTCCTGCATGCCGGGCAAATCCCCTCAAAGATCAGGCGATGGCGCATAATAAGATAGCCTGACCGATCCATGGTCTCTGCGTCCAGATCGGATTGATAGGGATAGGGCAGATCGATCACCTTTTTGCAGCTTAGGCAGAACATGTGATAATGCAGGTCTGTCCGCAGATCGTAGCGGTCGGCACCCGGAACCCTGACATGACAGATAAGCCCATCCTCCGACAAACAGTTTAAATTGCGATATACGGTTCCGGAGCTGATCCTGGCATCCCATGCATGAACCTCCTCATAGATCTGTTCCGCCGTCGGATGGTCATTCCTGGACTGTACAGCCTGCAAGACCAACTGCCGCTGTCTGGTATTTCTTCTTGTAATCATTGTTTTGTCTCCGTTCCTGCTGCTTAAACTCTCCAGGACCAGTATAAGCCTTTTGGGGTCTTTGGTCTAGTACCTGATTTCATAAATGAGCAAACGAGGGCGGCAGAATATGGATTTGGCTGTGCAGGTGCAAAGACTCAGGCCAATGGACAGCCCAGGGAAGGGAAATCTCGCAAGGAAAAGCCTGCGTCTGCAAGGTGTTCATACCTTGCAGACGCAGGCTTTTCAAAGGGTAAAAGGTCCACTACGGGTGATAATGATATCCGTCGTAGGTCTTAAGGCAGCCATACTGATAGCCGATGAGGTTGTCCTGCGCGTCAGCGGCCGTCTTGATGGCGAAGGTGTCCAGGGCATCCTTCACGGACATTTTGTTGTCTGTCCAATATTTGATGATGGCATCAAAGGACTCCTGATCGGCAAAGAGGGTTTCCTCGCTGTCACCAAGTCTCATGGTAGCATTGCTCTTACGCATGCCCCGCAGTCCATTTTCCTCCCGTCCCTGGAGGACATAGAGGGTGTCCCCGGCCTTGTCTGCCATAGCAAAATCATAGTCCAGAACATCTCTTTCATACTGAGACATGGCTGCAATAAGGCCGCCGCCGTCTTTTAATTTGCGGTTTGCCCGGTTGAAGCAGATGACCAGTCTGAGGGTCTCAAATTCGGTACAGAAGTTGAAGTCTCCGGTGGAATCCATGAAGCCTGCTGCCGGTCCATGATTGCTATACTTGGGCAGGATGGCATTCACAATGGCAGTAGTCTTGCCTACACCCTGGGTCTGGGCCTTGGTGGGCAGAGTGTCCCGGGTCCAGGTTCCGTCCTCTTGAGCCAGCCAGCCGCAGCCGCTTTCGTAATCGTAATGATGTACGTACTTTCCATCCTCCACAACATTGGTCATGGCAATCATACCGGTACAGTAGGAATGAAGATCCCAGGCATCGATGGCGGCACGGATGGGATCCGTAGCAGAGGCGGAGCATACCCAGATATCAATACCATTTTCATCCAGAACCTGCCAAAGCTCCTTCACATTCTCGGAGACACAGGTACCCATATAGTAGCTGACCTCCATCTGACCGGCTTCGGACACGATTTCCGGAGAGGTCCAGGTGTCTTTCCTGGTTTCCACATCGTTGTACATGGTATGGGAAGCATAGGCAAGGTCATAAACCTCCTCCTCGGTCATACCGGTGAACCAGTAAAGGATCCAGGGATAGGAGACATCCGCAGATTCCGCATCTCCTACAAAGCCATACATAACCCGCATCTTGGTGGCAAATTCCATCCACTGATCATCCTTCTGGATCTCAGCCTGTTGGTCCTCGGTAAGGCCCTCAGCGGTGAAGGGACCGTACTGGTCATACAGATAGGTATAGGCCTTCACGATATCGTTGATCACGACCCGATAGCTGACGGCTTCTTCCTTCAGGGTATAGTCTTCGCCTTCCTTGCGAACTTCGTCCAGATCCCCCAGTCCTTCCTCCAGGATGGCAGGAAGCTCCTGAGGAGTAAAGGCAAAGGTCATGGTGCTGAGCTGGTGGATAGCCAGCTGCTCTTCCACGTCAAAGATGGAGCAGGTATTGTCGAAGTCAAATACCACATAGGGGTCCCCATAGGTGTCAGATGCCATGCCATAGGTGTCCACAAAGTCATTAATGGCAGCCTTGACATCCTCAGCCCAGTCATCACGCTCCACGTGGACTGGGGTAAAGGCTTCTTCCATCTCGCTTTGGGACTTGGAGTCCGTCTGAGACTCGGACTTAGATTCCGACTTGGACTCAGACATGGACTGACTCTGGGATTCAGACATGGAGCCTTTCTTGTCCTCTTCCTTTCCCTTGCAGGCTGCAAAGGGAAGCACCAGTACCAAAGTGAGCAGAAGCGCGAGTAGCTTTTTCATAAGTAAAACCCTCCTTACATCAATCATCTTGGGCGGTCATGCCCCATCCTTAGGCTTTCCAAAGTCCGTGAAGATTGCAATAGGCATAGACTGCCTCCACCTCATCCCCCGGGCATAGGGCAAAGCAAACCTCCGGCGGATCCCCGGGCTGCAGTTCCTTGCGCTGGTTTCCCTGTCTGGTCTGCAGGGAGATCCACTCGATGTAGTGTTCCGGCAGCATGGGATGGTCTGCCGCCCCTACCCTGACATGGACCGCGCTTCCCTCTACCCTGCAGACGGGAACATGCTTCTCCAGCGAGGCATCCACCCTTCCGGGGACAAGTTCGGTCATATTCTGACCGCAGCAGATGACAGGTACACCGGAATTCTTGACAAAAGCAATGGTGTTGCCGCAATGACTGCACTGGTAAAACTGCTGTTTCATGACACGCTTCCTCCTTTCTTCAGAATGAAAAAATATAGCTCCTTATTGGCAGTCGGGACTGATGCAATCCTCCGAGTGGTATGGAGGATTCTCCAAGGCTGTTATCAGGAGCTATTCTCAATAGTATTATACCGATGGAAGCTTTCAGTGTCAATAGTATTATCAGCAATTATTCCTATTAGCGCAACAAAGGCAGATGTCCGATGACATCTGCCACATAGGGGGCTTTCATCCCCGATCTACGGTTATGAGGCATTGATAGCAAGGATCTATCTCCTGCATCAGGCCGGGTCTTCGACACTTATTCGGCTTCTAAATCCTCACAATCCGCATAGATGCGG
>CAVLCU010000043.1:0-6252 GCA_963661545.1 Lachnospiraceae bacterium
CCCCACCGACATGCGAGCATGTCGTGGGCTCAGGCTTTTGACACTGTAACCAAAATTTCCAAAATACCCCTTAGTCTCTGTCTGTTACACTATCTGTAACTCGGGAAGACAGAGGACGGACCATGCGTCCGGACAGTTAGAATGCGCAGAATGGAGGAAGAGAGAATGAGAATTCAAAGGATGGTAAAGAAGGCCATCGGCATGGGGGCAGCAGCCTTGGTGGCGGTATGCACCGTGATGGCTGGGTTTCCGCAGTCGGCGGATGCTGCGACTGCGAATCAATCGGTGAATGATGCCAAGAAGGGTGTACTCCAGGTGAACCTGACCTATCAGGGGGATGATGGGACGCAGACGGTCATCGGCTATGGATCCGGTTTTCTGATCAATGATTCCTATGTGGTGACCTGCGCCCACGTAGTCAACCTGGATACGGAAGACCTGCAGGTAGTCGCCGAATATTATGGAAAGAGCGGGAAGGACATCCAGTCCAGATTGGGATATTCCGTAACCATCAGCCGGGATGTGGCAGTGGGAGCCAGCATGGAGGTGAATTCCAATGAGGTGGATTTCTCCATTTTGAAGCTGGAGCAGAGCATCCAGAATCGATCCCCCCTGACCATTCGCTCCAGTTCCAGTGTAGAGCAGACAGAGAGTGTATATGCCATCGGCTTCCCCCAGGAATCGGCCATTATGCAGGATATCAACACCTATACCACGGATGATGTAACCATCACTGAGGGGCAGGTTAACAAGGTTGCCACCGGAACGAATCTCTATTCCGGGAAGAATACAGATTATATTCAGACCTCCGTCAAGCTGACCAGCGGCAATTCCGGTGGCCCCATGGTAGACGAAGAGGGATATGTGATCGGTGTTTGTCAGGGATCTACAGGAACCGAGACCAGTGGTGACAATTATTTCTATGCCATTGCCATGGATCAGATCACGGAGATCTGCGATTCCCTGGGTATCCAGTATACCTCTACGGATGCTTCTTCCCAGCCCGACCTGATTGACACCCAGGATCCGGTGGCCACAGAAGGGGCAGCCGCTGACCAGGATCCGACTACGGAATCCGGATCCGAAGAAGAAAAAGCAGATAAGTCAATCCTGGCGGATCTGATCGCGGAATGTGATGAGGTAGACAGTTCGGAATATACCAGTGAGAGCTATAGTGGCCTGCTTGCCAGCCTGGATGCAGCCAAAGCAGTCAATATCAAGAGTGATGCGACCCAGGAAGAGGTGGATGCAGCCGTTCAGAATCTGCAGGAAGCCCGGAATGGTCTTGTGGCAGCCAAGAAGGGACTGGGCACGACCACCATCATTCTGATTGGCGCAGCCGGAGCCGCGGTAGTTGTTGTCATTATACTTGTGCTTGTGATAGGCAGCAAGAAAAAGAAGAATAAGACCGGCATTCCCTCCCAGGCTGCCTATGGCGGAAGACAGGGACAGCCCTCAGGTCAGATGCCCGGCATGTCCGGTCCCATGAAGGGGGGCATGTCGGGTCAGATGTCCGGCCAGATGCCTGGTATGTCCGGCCAGATGCCTGGTATGTCTGGTCAGATGCCTGGCGGATCCGGTCCCATGAAGGGGGGTATGTCCGGTCCCATGCCGGGATCCATGCCCGGAGGCAACCAGGGAGGAAGACCCGGCCAGGGCGGAGCTTTCGCCCCTACTCCCATGACAGCCATGAATGAGGAGGGAGAGACCACCCTCCTGTCCGGGGCAGGAGAGACCACCTTATTGTCCCAGTCGATTCATGGTGGCCATCTGACCCGCAGCAAAAACGGCGAGAGTGTGGAGATCAACAAGGAGGTCTTTATCATCGGCCGGGAGTCAAGCCGGGTGGATTACTGTGTCAAGGGCAATACCTCCGTGGGCCGCGTTCACGCTAAGATTGTAGTAAGAGCCGGCGTAGCCTACCTGGTGGATCTGAATGCCACCAATGGCACCTTCCTGAATGGAGTGAGATGTACCCCCAACCGGGAGATGCCTCTGAAGAGCGGAGATAAGATTACCTTCTCGGATGAGGAATATAGCTACCAGGCATAGTCTGTGGAAGATCCCGGGGGACAGTCCGGCTGACGGATATGAGCCTGCTCCCAGACCGGCTGCCTGTCGGGACTTTCCCAGCAGAAGGGTGAGAGAAATGAGATTTTTGACGGCCTATCATACAGATGTGGGTATCAGAAAAAAAACAAACCAGGATGCCCTGCTCCTGGAGCAGGCATCCACAGATTATGGAGAGGTTCTGCTGGCAGCGGTCTGCGATGGCATGGGAGGCCTGGCCAAGGGAGAGCTGGCCAGTGCCACCTTGATCCGCAGACTATCCCATTGGTTTTATCAGGAGCTTCCCCAGCTCTTATATGAGGGCCTTCAGTCCGAGGATCTGAGAAAGAGCTGGGAACAATTGATTCTGGAAACCAATCAAAGGATCGCAGCATACGGAAGACAGAGAGGGATCAGCCTGGGAACAACCTGTGTCCTCTTCCTGGCAGTGGATCGTGTCTACTATCTTATGAATATTGGGGACAGCCGGGCTTATCTCCTGAGTGACCGGCTCTATCAGCTGACCAAGGATCAGACCTATTGTCAAAGGGAGATTGATCTGGGGAGGATGACGCCGGAGCAGGCGGCCCTGGATCCCCAGCGCAGCGTTCTGCTCCAATGTGTGGGAGCCAGTGATGTGGTGATTCCCGACTTCTTTGCCGGGAGTCTGGAGCCCCATCAATGCTTTTTGATCTGTTCGGACGGTTTTGTCCATGTGATTAGCCCCCAGGAGATCTATCAGGCCTTGAATCCCGCGGTTTCCGGGGCTGCCGAGGGAATGAAGGAGAGTCTGGTGAACCTGGTGGAGCTGGTCAAGGCCAGACGGGAGAGAGACAATATCTCCGCCATGCTTCTAAAGACCCTGGGCTAAACCTTCGGGCTGCCCCCTGTCTTGCACCACCGGGGAGGAAATCCGCTTGCCAGGCTGGGAGGCGGTGTCCGATAACTGTGCCACCATATAGGAGAGAGAGCCAATTGGCAGGGTTCTGCTTTGGCAGCTGCCGGGAGGGGGATGTAAGAATGCTGGAGACGGGAAGTCTGGTGAAGGGACGTTATGAAGTCACAGGACTTTTGGCTCATGGGGGTATGAGCTGGGTTTACCTGGCGCAGGACTGCCTGACCGGTGCCAGTCTGGTCATCAAGGAGGCCATGCGGCGTCAAGCCTGCAATGACGAGATCATGGAGCAGAGCCTGATCCTGGAAGGACATTTGCTGAAAGATCTGGACAACCCCCACCTTCCCAAAATCTATGAGGTGGTGGAGGAGGATCAGCAGATCCTGATCGTTATGGATTACGTGGAGGGCCAGAGCCTGGATCAGATCCTGGATCAATATGGCCCCCTGCCGCCGGAGATGGCAATTGACTGTGGCCTGCAGATCTGTGATGTATTTGCCTATCTTCACAGTCAGTTTCCACCCATCATCTACAGGGATATGAAACCGGCCAACGTGATCCTCCAGCCGGATGGCATGGTGAAAATGATTGATTTCGGCACTGCCAGAACCTGGAAGGGGGATCAGGAGAGAGACTCAGATACCATGCTGATTGGCACGGAGGGCTTTGCTGCCCCGGAGCAGTTCGGGGGTCTGGGGGAGAGTGATGCCAGGACAGATATCTTCTGTCTGGGGGTTACCCTCTTCAATCTGGTTACTGGCCATAGTCCCTATACCCGGCCTTTTGGAATCAGCCCTTTGGGGGATTGGAATCCGGATCTGAGGGATTGTGAACTGGACCGGATCATCCAAAGGTGTACCCAGCGGGATCCGGATAGCCGTTATCAAAGTGCCCAGGAGCTGAAGGAGGATCTGCTGGCGGCTGTTACTTTACCCAAAGAGGGATGGATCCAGAACCTTATGACCTGGTGTCAAGCCCTGGCGGGAGGGGAGGAAGGATCCAGCAGGGCCCTGGCCTGGGTCGGAGTGATCCTGGGAGCCCTCCTGCTCTTGTTGGGAATCCTGTTTTTTCCCAAAGCCTTCCTGGGCGGGGTCATCTGTCTGATCCTGGGGGCTGCGTCTCTGGCTGCGGCAGCCATCAGTGCCGTCATGTATGCGAAAAGTTAGGGTGAGGGGAAGCATATGTTAAGTGTAGGATCCTTGTTGGATAACAAGTACAAGATATTGAGCGAGGTGGGCCACGGGGGTATGAGCGTGGTCTATCTGGCTATCAATGAGCGGGCCAATAAGACCTGGGCGGTGAAGGAGATCCGCAAGGACGGAGTGGTGGATTTTGAGTCGGTGAAGCAGGGCCTGGTGGTAGAGACCAACATGCTGAAGAAGCTCAAGCATCCCCATTTGCCCAGTATCATAGATGTCCTGGATGGGGAGGACAGCTTCATCATCGTCATGGACTATATTGAGGGAACCAGCCTTCTGCAGGTCCTGCGCAGGGAAGGAGCCCAGCCGGAGGAGAAGGTGGTGCAATGGGGTCAGCAGCTCTGTGATGTGCTGGCTTATCTTCATCGCCAGCAGCCTCCCATTATTTACCGGGACATGAAACCGGCCAATATTATGCTGAAGCCGGATGGGAATATTACCCTGATCGATTTTGGCATCGCCCGGGAGTTCAAGAATCGGGCCATGGTGGAGGATACCACCTGCCTGGGCACCCGGGGTTATGCAGCCCCGGAGCAGTTCGGAGGGCGGGGGCAGACGGATCCCAGGACAGATATCTATTGCCTGGGAGCCACCCTCTACCATCTTCTGACGGGACATTCTCCGGCAGAGCCCCCCTATGAGATTAAGCCCCTGCGTTACTGGCTTCCTCAATATGCGGGAAGCGGACTGGAGAAGCTGATTCTCAAGTGTACCCAGCAGGATCCCGCCGCCCGATACCAAAGCTGTGAGGAATTGATGTACGCCCTGCAGCATTACCGGGAGGAGGATGACCGGATCCAGAAGCAAAGGAGAAGCAAATGGAGACGCTTCCTGGCCGGCTTTCTGGTGGGCTGCTTTGGCCTGGCGGCCAGTATCGGCTTTCATCTGGCTTTGGATGGAGCCAGGAAGGATTCCTATGAATATCTGATTGAGCAGGCCAAAAGCCAGGAGGATCTGGAGAGTGCCAAGACCTATTTCAAGCAGGCTCTGGAGGTGGATGCCGGTGACCAGGAGGCCTATGAGGCTCTGCTGGAGATGGCGGAGCAGGATATTGTAGCTCATGACGGGGAATTATCCTCGGAGACGGCCAGTATTGTCAACGATTGTCTCAACAGTACGGCCAATGGCTCCCAATCCTATATCAGCCAGCTTCAGAAGGAAAATCCCAGCGAATATGCCAGGGTCATGTATGAGATGGGAATCTGGTACTTCTTCATGAAGGGCAATACCGATGGGGTGAAAAAGACGGCCAGCGACAATTATTTCTCCAAAATCCAGGAGGACAGATATCTGGGCTGTCTCAAGGAAGGCCAGCAGCAGATGGCAGAGCTCTTGTATAAGATTGGAGGCTACATAAGCTCCCTGAACAGCAATATGAGTAAATACGGATCCGACACCGATTCCAAGGGCAGCTACCAGGCTTTATTTTCCGATCTGTCCACCATTGTGACAGGGAATCTGAAGGCCAGGGTGGAGAAAGACAGTTATTGTATTAAGATCTATGAGCAGACTGCCAATTGGTTGGATACCAATTATAGCGATTTTACAGGGGATGGCGTGGAGAAGGATCAGATTGTGGCTCTTCTGGAAACCATCCGGAAGGGACTGGAGGATCTGGGGATCCAGGAGGGCAATAACAGTTATGAGGACTACAGGCAGGCTCTGGATACGGTTAACAATGCCCTTCAGCTGGTCAGCCGTGTTTCAGGAACAGTTGGTTAGAAGGGGAGGAGGAGAAAGATGAGTGCACAAGAGGCCATTCGCTTATTTTCTATCTGCTTCTATGTCAGCCTGGCTATCATGGCAGCGGGCTTTGCCTATGCAGCCTTTGCCTTCTTTCGATACCGGATTCCCCAGGTTCGGGCTTTGATGACCGGAAAAGCCCAGAGAAAAGTCCTTGCTAAAATGAGAAGCAGCAGCCAGCTGCTGACAGGAGCAGAGCCGGAAGAAGGGACAGAAGCGGAATCAGAAAGGAAATCAGAAGCGGAAACGGAACCGGAACTGGAAGCGGAACCGGAGACGGAGGCTTTAATCCCCCCGGCATTTTCTCCCTCTTTGAGCAGGGAGAGTTCCGGGGGAGAAGCAGGGAGGGCGGCCAAAGGAGATTGG